>JAAZHD010000457.1 GCA_012510895.1 Clostridiales bacterium | reverse complement strand
CTTCAATTCCCAATCTTCCAAAGCATCTTCCATTACTGAACAGGAATACGAGAATCAGGAAGAAGAAGAGCAATTCGGATCCGGACTTGAACAGACCGCAATTGCAGAAGAATATTACCAACAGCAGGAAAAAGAACAATAAACTGTCGTCATTTCGGCTTCCAAAAAGCGACATGCCTTAACCCCCTTTTAACAGTATTGTAAGGTCCCAATACCAGTATATGAGGGAGTTAAGAATGGGGTGATATTTGGTTATTTATACATCCCGTATAAGGGACCATAAGCAGCACAAGCCCTATAATCTGCCCCTTGAGGATCCATGGCGCCAAAGGCACTCCATACATCAGGACGGAATATTCTTCCCTCAGGCACATTATGCATGGCTACAGGAATTCTCAGTATTGAGGCAAGAGTAATCAGATCGCCGCCGATATGGCCGTAACTGACTGCCGCATGGTTGGCTCCCCAATTATTCATTACGGAATAAACATCCTTAAATGGACCTTCTTTTCCATTGATTATAGGTGCAAACCAAGTGGTCGGCCAGGTGGGATCCGTTCGAAGATCAAGGGTGTCATGAATATCCGGATCCAGGTGTACTGAATAACCTTCTGCAATTTGCAGAACCGGCCCCAAACCTTTTATAATATTCAGGCGGATCATGGTCATAGGCATACCGCCTTTGGACTGGAAGTCAGAAGAGAAACCGCCTCCTCTGAAATAGTCGGTATTGGCAGGCCGCCAAAGAGTAGCATCCAGGCATCTGCCCGCTTCCTCAGGAGTGATTTCCCAGAAAGGCTTCATGGCAGGTTTCCCGTCTATCTCCTGTTCTCCTGTAGCATCCAGGGTACAGGCGCCGGAGTTTATAAGGTGGATTATTCCATTGGCAGCCAGACCGGTTAATTTTTTACCTGTTACCCTCTCTACCGATTCCGGACTCCAATAGGTTCGGACATCAGCGAATATCTGCGCTGTATTGGTAAGCAGGTGGCCAAAGATCATGCAAGCGCCGTTTAAACTGTCATTCTCTGTAGCTACAATGAAAGGTTCCCGAATGCCATTCCAGTCAAAGGAGGAATTCAGCATAGCCTCCATAAAATCCCCGTTGGGCATGAAATCGGTCCACTGCCGCTGGCCTTGGAAGCCCGCAGCCAGAGCATTTCTGCCCATTGACTCTTCCACATATCCCATTTCTGCCAGTTTGGGATTGCCAATCATCAAGTCACGGGTAATCAGCATCATCTTAACTACGGTTTCCCAGTCTTTGTCCTTTTCTTCACGGCTTCTCGGATTCCGGTTAATATCTTTGCCTTCTTTACAGTTTTCCCTTGTCCAGGCAATAGCCCTTTCAAACTCTTCATGAGCATATATATCTAAGTTCAAACGTCTGATAAACTCTGACATATCTATTTGTTCTACCCGCATTCCCAGGTAACTCTCAAAAAAGTCATGATTAACCATAGAACCGGCAATGCCCATGGATGTGGCCCCTATTGCCAGATAGGATTTATTGCGCATGGTCGCTGCTGCCAAAGCGGCTTTTGCAAATTGCAGAAGTTTTTTCTGAACATCTTCGGGTATGTCAACATCTCCTGCATCCTGTACATCTCTTCCGTAGATGCCAAATGCAGGAAGCCCCTTTTGAGCATGGGCTGCTAATACCGCCGCCAGATAAACTGCACCCGGACGCTCGGTTCCGTTAAATCCCCATACAGCTTTAGGAATAAGAGGATCCATGTCCATGGTCTCGGAACCATAGCACCAGCAGGGCGTTACGGTAATGGAGACTCCCACACCTTCTTTTCTGAACTTCTCAGCAGTCTGAGCTGCTTCTTTCACGCCGCCGATGCAGGTATCTGCAATAACGCATTCCACCGGAGCCCCGTTTGAGTGACGCAAGTTCTCACTGAGGAACCTGGCTGTTGCCTTTGCCATATTCATGGTCTGCTCTTCCAGGGACTCCCGGATGCCCTTCCTCCTTCCATCTATTACCGGACGAATTCCGATCTTGGGAAGTGCTTCCTGATAACGGTTGACTATTGGGGTGACCTTAATGTTACTCACATTTGCCATGATCTACTCCTCCTTGAAATTATTACTGGCTGCACACTAAGAGTATCGAGTAAACGCAGGTACCAGGAGCCAGGATATTCAGTTTTATCTTATATTTTTATTTTAAAAATAGTTCAATAACCGGTACTATCACAGGCGGTTTAATGTGGGGAATGTTTAATACAAGCAAGTCTTCTCCTTCCAGCCTGCCCAGGCTGAAATGCTTGCTGTTTCCTTCGGTGAAGAGTATTTCGCTGCCGTCATGCAGGAATTGAGCATATTCTACTTTGCCGGCCAGTCCTTTCAGTTCAAGGAAAGCAAATGGATATTCCATGAGGTGGATATATAAGCGTTTGCCGTCCTGGCTTTGAGTGAAGCGGCAGCCTTTCGGCGCAACGAATTCCGGCTCTGCCATTGTACATCCGTAAATGGAGCGGCTGTTGTATTTCATCCAGTCTGCAAAAACTTTCAAAGCATTTTCAGCCCGATAGTCTATGTAGCCTCTTGCAGTAGGCCCGACATTCATCAACAGATTCCCGCCCAGTGAAACGGTATTGATAAGCATATGTATCAACATTTCAGGGGTTTTCCATGACATTTCATCCCGGTGGTAACCCCAGGAACCTGAAAAGGTCTGACAGGCTTCCCACACAACCAATTCCCCGGTTTCTTTGTGCCGGATCCACTCCTGAGGCTGATATTGTTCTGGTGTCCAGATGTCCTGATCTATTCCGGAACGATTGTTAATGATAGTGTGTGGTTGAAGTTTTCTTGCCAGTGAGATCAGCTTTTCCGACTCCCAGTCATCTTTTCCCTTGCCTCTCATCCAGGGTTTGCCTTCCATCCTGCTGTCAGGGTAAGAGAAATCAAGCCAGAGAATATCTATACTGCCGTAATTTGTAAGCAGTTCAGTTATTTGATTCCGCATATATTCAGCATATTTGCGTATATCACGGTCCTTGCTTTGTTCATAGGCATCTTCGTCATCCCGTCTTGGATGAATCGGGTCTATCGGAAACTCCGGATGATGCCAGTCAATCAGTGAATAATAAAAGCCTATGCGCAATCCTTCCGCTCTGAATGCATCAACAAATTCTTTAACCAGGTATCTGCCTGCCGGCGTGTTTGTGCTCTTGTAGTCCGTGTACTTGGAATCAAACAGGCAAAAACCCTCATGATGCTTGGTAGTCAGAACTGCATACTTCATACCTGCTGCTTTCGCCTTTTTGGCCCATTCCTTCGGGTCGAATAAATCAGGATTGAAATACTTAAAATATATATCGTATTTCTCCTCGGTTATTTTTTCCCGGGATTTGATCCACTCATGACGTGCCGGCATTGCATATAATCCCCAATGAATGAACATACCAAACCGATCGTGAACAAACCAGCTTGTATCACCCGGGGTTTTTCTGGTTACATAACTGGACATATGATCTCTCCTCCTTTTGCTCAGGGAATGAATTTATGATTTATTAAATAATTACCGAATGGATTCCAATGGCTCAGGAACATGACCGAACTGTACTTCAGGACCATTTGCCGGTGCTGCCCATTTTACTGCATTGATAATGACTTTTTGAACTTCAGACTTGTAATAGATAGGATAGGTTTCGTGTCCCGGACGGAAGTAAAATATTTTACCTGCACCCCTGTGATAACAACAGCCGCTTCGAAATACCTCGCCGCCTGCAAACCAACTGATAAACACCAATGTATCCGGAGCAGGGATATCAAACCGTTCACCGTACATTTCCTCATGGGGAATTTCAAAGTATTCTCCAAGACCTTCTGCAATGGGATGACCCGGCTCTACTACCCAAATTCTTTCCTTTTCTCCGACTGCCCTCCATTTTAAGTTGCAGGTTGTTCCCATTAACTTCTTGAAGATTTTTGAGAAATGTCCGGAATGAAGGATAATAAGGCCCATACCGTCTAACACTCTTTTATATACTCTCTCCACTGCTTCGTCTGAAACCTCATTATGGGCAGTATGACCCCACCAAATCAAAACATCTGTTGAATCAAGTACTTCCTGAGTCAATCCATGTTCAGGCTCATCCAAGGTTGCGGTTCCTGCATTAATACCGTCCTCTTTGTTTAAAAATTCTGCGATAACTGCATGCATGCCGTTTGGGTAGATTTCTTTTACCTTCTCGTTTTTTCTTTCATGCCTGTACTCATTCCATACAGTTACTTTTATCGGCCTTCTCATTTAACAGCCTCCTTCCTTGTTCATTAAACTTCATTAAATATATTGATAATTTTCTACATTCATACCTTGTTTTCCTTTATTATATTCTACCATAATTAAGCCGATTTGGAATTGACAAACAAAAGTGAAATTGCTTTTTAAGAGCGTAAATCAAAACCTGCATAAAAGAAAAAAACGGTTCGGATATAAAATATCGGAACCGTTCTTTTGTTCAGCCGAATCACTTTTTAGGCGGACATTTTGAACCGCACTCATTCCTTGAATACAGATAATTAAGTTTATGTGCATGCTTTTGTTCATCGGTTATGATTTCCACCAGCATATTAATATGCCTACGTTCCTTCATTGCATATAGTATTCTTCTATACCTTTCTACGGCAGCCAACTCATCAAATATGGCTTCCTCTATTCCTTCACAGCATGTCTTAGGCATTGTAATTTTTTCTTCCGGAGCCTCCGGCAGCACATGTCCTGTTATCTCACAATAAATTGTCCTGAGAAGCTGCCCATGCTTTTTCTCATCCAGGATAATGCTTTCTATTATTTTTTTGGCTTCCTTGCTGCACAGTTCCTTCTCACAAAGTTTAATAAGCCCCTCATAGAATTTTTTATCCTTCGCTTCCCCCATCACCGATTCTTCTATCAGATTAAGAGCTTTTTCCAGGTTTGCGGGATAGGTATAATAATCCATATCCGGCTTCGGGCATTCAACCGGCGGCGGTTCCGGTGCCGGGGGATAAGGCTTTGGCGGAGGAAAGGGATGAGGAGGCGGAAAGGGCATTTCCCTCATAGGATAGTAAGAGTGCGGAGGAGTATTGTAGAAAAAAGGATAGCTGTCATAGTTCATAATGGTTAAGCCCCCTTGCATATATTTCTTCTCTTACCATACTATGCGCATCCCGTGAGACAGTTACAAAACAAAAACCGGAATTATCTCAATGACAGCTGTGCGGGCATTGACACATCTTTCAGTATGCCGGTCAGATAGGCTATAACAACCCCGTAGTTGGTCATAGGCACCCCCGCGGCTTTGGCTTTTTCAACCCGGGACAATACATGTTTCCTGTTGAACATACAGGACCCGCAGTGAATAATCAGATCATAAGCTGTTAAATCCGCTGGAAAATCCGAACCGCCGGCAACATCTACCTTAAGGCCTTCCCCGATCCTTTTACGCAGCATGGCAGGAATCTTCACCCTTCCTATATCCTCATCAAGAGGCGCATGGGTGCAGGCTTCGGCAATAAGAACTTTTGAGTTTTCCGTCAGTAATTCAATGGCAGCGGCACTTTTGACAAAATACTTCAAATCTCCCTTATAACCTGCCATTAAAACGGAAAAGGAAGTTAAAAGGCTTTCCTTAGGTTTTCTGTCATAAACATAGCGGAAAGCCTGGGAATCTGTTATGATCAAATGAGGCGGTTTTGCCGATGCCTTCAGTCCATCCTCCAGTTTATCCGTTGTAACGCATTGAACAATGCACTTTTTATCCAGCAATTCTCTGATTACCTGCACCTGAGGCAGTATAAGTCTCCCTTTAGGCGCCTGAATATCCTGGGGCATCACCAGCAGTACCAGGTCTCCTTCTCCAGCCAGATCGCCGGTAATGCTGTCTGCCTCAAAATCCTCAGGCAGAGAGCGGATCAGTTCTTCCCGAAGCAGATCAATTCCCTGTCCGGTTTTGCTGCTTACCGGGATTACGGGTATTGAAAAAGTATCTTTTATAATCTTTGCCAATGCTGTTTCATTGTTAAGTCTGTCTGTTTTGTTCAGAACCCCGATTACCGGAATCTTTTTTTTCTTTAGTAATTCCAGCCATTTTACCTCTGTATCCGATAAAAGACGCTTATTTTCAAGCAGCCCGGAACAGCAGGATTTAACAGTCATTCCGTCCAGAACCAAAATAGCGATATCGGTTTTCTCAGCTATTTTTTCTGTCTTTTCTACCCGCAATTCCCCGATGTCTCCTAAATCATCAAAACCGGCGGTATCTATAATAACACAAGGACCTATACCGTGAATTTCCATAGACTTATATACCGGATCGGTGGTTGTTCCGGCCACGTCGGAAACAATTGAAATATTCTGACCGGTCAATAGATTCACCAGGGAGGATTTTCCACTGTTCCTGAGACCAAAAACAGCTATATGAACTCGATTCGCTCGTGGAGTTGCCTGCAATGACATAAACTT
>JAAZHD010000456.1 GCA_012510895.1 Clostridiales bacterium | reverse complement strand
GTTGTAGATTTCTCGCAGTGTATTAACGGACACATTAATGATACATATCGTGTTAAGGTTGAAAATAAGAACGGTAATTGTGAAGAATATATTTTCCAGAGAATAAATGATTATGTTTTCAAAGAACCTGTAAAAGTAATGAGCTCAAACTTCGCAGTAAATTAATATAATAAATTCCTAGATAATTTAATATAAGCTTTTTAAGTAATATATGTAACTAAGCGACTTTTGACTTGGGTAATCTTAGTTTTAAATATTCAGGAAGTCTAGAAATGAAAATTCTAAGAAACCCATTTACTCGCTTATCATCAATCATGAAATACTCCATTAAGCATTCTGACAGTATTTCGAGAATCAGTTGTATTACTTCATCGAACTTTATGTCTTGCAATTCATCGTAGCATAAATAAAACAACTCACCTATAGTTCGATTATCCATATTGTTCCGATTTTCTATTGCCAGCATGATATACCTACTGAGGACTACTGCGGTATGAGCCGTCATCATATCATATGACAAGCCTTGAAACTCTCTACCTAAATTGAGATATGTCTTGCACATTTTATAGAAAACTTCTATATCCCAACGTTTGCCATACGTTTGAATTATTTGCTCTTCCGAAAGCGCCAAATCGGTTGAAATGATGGCTATCCATTTCTTCCTGTTATTCCGATCCCGTACGAATACAATGCGAGCATCCATAGTCTCTTCTTCTTTGTTGTGAATGGATACGACAACCGGCAAAAGGTGAGTATTCCGACGATTAAGAGCCAATGAATCCGATATAGAGAGCCACCCTTTCCGAATATGGGAGCCGATTATTTTGGAAAGATAATCCGCGTTTGAGAGCCACCTTTCAAAGTAATACAATTATTCCTACGGTTGTTACCGTAATACTTTGAGAGGAGGACATCTTTATGTCCAAAGAAAAACAAATTCTACAACTTCTCCAAAAAGGCTATAGCCAGCGGAGAATAGCGGATACGTTGAAAGTATCCAGAAACACGGTAGCTAAGGTAACCAAGGCTGTGATGGAACATCCTATTCCTGTAGACATCCTTGATTCTATCAGTGAATCAGAACTATGTCAAAAGCTGTTCCCTGAGGAAGCGTTGATACCGGTTCATGTCACCCCTGACTTTGATTACATCCACAAAGAACTACTGAAAAGCGGAGTAACATTAAAGCTTCTGTGGCAAGAATATGTTGACGCTTGTCGTAACGAGGGTAAACCGCCCTACATGTATTCTCAGTACTGTAAACTCTACCAGGACTATGTAGACAAAAACAGCCTTACAATGCATATCCGGCATAAACCCGGAGATAAATTAATGGTAGATTGGGATGGAGCCACCTTGCCGCTATATGACAAATTGACAGGAAAAAGCTGCAAGGTTTATTTGTTTGTCGGGACTCTTCCGTTTAGCATGTACTGTTATGCAAAAGCATGTCTTACCATGAAGGAGGAAGACTGGATAAATGCTCATATTAGCATGTATGAGTACTTCGGAGGAACAACCAGGATGTTAATACCCGATAACCTTAAGGTTGGGATCCTCGAAAACAAGAAACATGAAGATCCTATTGTTAATCGCGCATATCAAGAGTTAGCAGATCACTACCAAACAGCCATTCTACCGGCTCGCATTATGGCCCCGCGTGATAAAGCAGCCGTAGAAACTACTGTAGGTAATCTGACATCCCATATCATAGCAAGGTTACGAAATCGTCAGTTCTTCAGTATTGAAGAATTGAATAAAGCAATTCTCAAGGAATTGGATAAATTCAACCAAAATCCATTCCAGAAGAAGGATGGCAGCCGTTATTCGGTTTTCATGGAAGAAGAACTTCCCTTCATGCAATCGCTGCCTAAATACCCGTACGAATTGGCACAATGGAAAACAGCGACGGTACAGCTGAATTACCATATTGCCATAGATCAACAATACTATTCAGTAC
>JAAZHD010000455.1 GCA_012510895.1 Clostridiales bacterium | reverse complement strand
ACTTCATCTTCTTCCTCTCCTCCAAAATACTCCCGTGAATCAAGATAAAGCTCATAATGTTTAAGCATGGTCTCCAAATCAATCGAATTAGTTTCCGCAACCTCAAGCCTGGGAAAGCCCAGGTTGTCGTACAAAACCTTCTCTACTGCTGCTAAGGAATCCTTATAGTTCATAAAAGAAAGATCTGCAAAGGATGCATAGTCGTTTTTTAAGTTATAACCCCATCTCTGTGCAATGCTGTCCGGCGGACCGGGCTGTCTGGGTAATAACTCTGAATGTGCGGGGTTCGACTGCTCGTCATTTTTGTACACTGAGTAACTAAGACCGCCTTCAAGCCCGGAGTCAATCCCAAAGCTTTTACCGCCGTCAAATACAGTAAGATATTCCTTAAACGATTCATTTTCCGCTTCAAACCATGGGCCCTGAGCAGATATCTCTGTGGAGATAATTTTCCCCTTCAACAGTCTTCCGGCGATTTCGTCAGCATCCAGTTCCAGGGGCGCTGCTTTATATGTTTTGGCTGAATCCACTGACTTAACCTCAGATTCGTCAAAAGCAAGGGAGAAATTTTCAGGCAAATTCACAGTTTGCAGAAAGGCGTCCAAATTAATACTATTTCCAGGTTCATCAATTTGTTTTTGATTGTCTTGATTTCCCCCGCAGGCTGAAGTCAATATCAAAAACATGAAGCAAAAAATGAGTACAATATATTGCTTAAGTACATCCTTCCTCATCCTTATCTTCCTTTCTATTAAATGCTTATCAATCTGCCAATTTTACATGTCCATTAATCTGCCAATCACAAACCTGGTTTAATGGTTTAGAAACTCAAGCGCTAAGATCATTTGGCGCGTTATAATTATTTATTGCCTCCTGTTTTTGTTAGCTTTTTTGTAAAGAAGACTAGTTATTCTATTGCAATAGAATATTTTCGACTTCATTCTATCGTAATAGAATAGAAATGTCAACAGATGAGATTAAAAAAACATTAAGATTATAAAAAATAAATCATAAAATTAAAAATGTGATTTTATAGTTCAGGAAATCTGATCTGAAAACAAGAAGTGCTTTTCCGGATGATTAACAGATATGCCGGTAAAAACCCTGGCAATTGCAGTGGAAAGAACATGTTTATTACCGTTAATTTCCAATGTAAATTCAAGAACCTTGCCCTCACAATCCTTAAGGCTGTCGTTTTCCAGCCAGTCGCTGTCAGGGCTGGTATGAGCTTTAATGAACTCTTCATCTATATCCTCCGGTGTAACCGTCACATGGGTAATGACAGCACTGCAGAAAAAATAACGTATCCCGTCCTTAAGGCCAATTTCCTCCATGCTGCCAAACAGCATATACTCCCATCTGGGGATATTGGGAGTATCCTTCGGATCGACAATGCGCCCGCTCATGTTAAATTCCTCTGGCAGATCACCTTCCACTGCCACAATTGCATAAACATTGTGATCTGTAAAAATAGTGGTCTCTATGCGAATTGAATAATCCCGGGTTATTACCTTGCCGCTTTCTTCATCAACCTGGTTGATGCTGCCTGTATATTTATTCACATCATCACCCAGGGCTATCCTGAAAAGCTCCTTTTCTTTCGGTTCCGTCTT
>JAAZHD010000052.1 GCA_012510895.1 Clostridiales bacterium | reverse complement strand
GTCCACATACTCTATATCATATCTAAATTTTTCTTCCCAGCTTATGGCGTTTCTTCCGTTTATCTGAGCAAGCCCGGAAAGCCCCGGTCTGACATTATGGCGCCGTCTTTGCTCATTATTGTAAAGTGGAAGGTATTCGACCAGAAGCGGTCTAGGACCTATGAAAGACATATCTCCGCGGAGAATATTAAAAAGTTCCGGCAACTCATCAAGAGACGTTGCCCTGAGTATTCTGCCCAACCTGGTCAATCGCACATGATTAGGCAGCAGTTCTCCATTCTCATCTTTTTCATCAGTCATAGTTCTGAACTTATACAGGGTAAAGATTTTCTCATTAAGCCCGGGCCTTTCCTGCTTAAAGATAACAGGGCTGCCTAATTTAACCTTAATCATTGCAGCAACAGCAGCCAATACCGGGCTGAGAACAATTATCCCGATAAACGACAGAACGATATCCAAAAACCTTTTAATATATCTTTCATATAAACTATATTGACGGGGTGTATCATTTGAAATTGTTGAATTAACTCTAATATTCATTTGCAAGATATAACACCTCCCTAAATGCGACACATGAATTAACTCCACATCTTCTTAATTACCTCACAAACCCTGTAAAGATCATCATCAGTCATATTAGTATCACTCGGTAAACAAACACCTTTATTAAATATCTCCTCAGATACTCCTCTGCCTATATAATCGCAACCCTTATAAAAAGGCTGCAAATGCATCGGGTTCCATATATGTCTTGCCTCAATATTATCTTTTTCCAAAGTCTCAATTACTTCTAAAGGTGTAAATCTCTCATTGAGGGTAATGCAAGTCAGCCAGAAGTTCGGTTTGTTCCAATCATTAACCGGCATAAATCCCAAGCCTTTAAGGTGACTAAACTCTCTTTTATAGAACTCAAAAATATATTTTTTCTTTTTAATCCTTTTATCCAATACCTTTAATTGGCCTCTGCCAATTCCGGCTACAATATTACTCATCCTGTAATTGTAACCCAGTTCACTATGTCGATAATATCTTGCATTGTCTCTGGATTGGGTCGACCAGAAACGAACCTTGGCTATTTTCTCAGCATTGTCAGAAACAAGTATCCCGCCACCAGAGGTAGTTATAATCTTGTTCCCATTAAATGAAAAAATGCCATAATCACCTAAGGTACCGGTGTGTTTGCCTTTATAAGTTGTTCCAAGTGATTCAGCAGCATCTTCGATTAAAGTTACATTATGTTTTTTGCATATCTGGATAATTGGATCCATGTCTGCAGCAAGTCCATAAAGATGAACAACTATAACTGCTTTTACATTAGGATATTTTTTAAAAGCCCTCTCCAACATTTCCGGATCCATGTTCCATGTTTCCAGATTACTGTCTATAAAAACAGGTGTGGCATTTTGATATATAACGGGATTTACAGTAGCAGCAAAAGTCAAATCCTGACAAAACACTATATCCCCTTTTTCTATACCTGCAGCCTTTAAAGCCATATGCATTGCAGCTGTTCCGGAAACTAGCGCTGCCGCATGTTTTGCACCTATTCTTGCTGCCAACTCACGCTCAAATCCATCTACATTGGCGCCAAGCGGAGCAACCCAATTGGCATCAAATGCTTCTTTAATATATGCCAGCTCATATCCTTCATCACTCATATGAGGTGAAGCAAGCCATATTTTCCCGCTCATATTAATCCCCTACTATTCCCATTCACTTTATAATAGCTCCTTTCTGATTTCCCATATACCGTCATTAACTTGCCTGTAAAATTTACTTATTCCTCTTAATATTAGCATCCAAACTGAATAAAAAGAATATTGTGTTGCGGATTGTAAGCAAGTTATCATATATAATAACAAGGCGGCATGGGAAAAAGGTATAGTTTTGCTATATACCCCATTTATATGCGGTATTCCAGACAAAGACTATGACCTCATTCCAAAAGCCTTGCGCCGAAACAGCAAGGCATTTGTCTTGATTATTGGATAATATTCTTAAATTTATACATTTATTGACATCAATAAAAACAATACTAGTAGTTTTTTGGCTAGTATTGTTATAAAAACATCGACAAACATAACTGAATTATAACATATTAAATATGGATATACAATTCATTTCGACATGAAGCAGCCTTGCAACAAAATAATAGTCAGTCATGATTTGTACTCAAGACTGACTATTGTCTTTATTTTAATGGACTAAACCTTCATGCATGTAATTTGGTTATAAATAAGTGCAGGTAATCTATACTCAGGCTCCTTCTTTTTTAATGCTGACATTTCCTTGCAATACAGCACCGGTTTCAATAGAAATTGAAGCAGATGTTATATTGCCTATGACAACCGCGTTGCTGAAAAGCTTGACAGATTTGGCAGCATCAATATTTCCGTTTATGCAGCCTGAAACTTCAATATCTCCTCCGGCCAGATCACCCTTTATATTGCTGTCGGACTTTATCTGAAGTTTGTCTGAAACATTTATATTGCCCTCTATTTGTGCACTATCAATTTCTGCTGATTCGCAGCTTATATCTCCGCGTACATTTCCTGAAACTATGGCAATATTTTTGCTGTCAATACCGCCTTCTATTTCCCCTTCTATAATCAGTTTTGAATCGGTGGTTATTGTCCCTACTATTTTGGTATCCTTAGTAATGATATTAGTTGTCTGTTCTGACTTAGCGATGTTTTTTGCAATCATGTTAATGGTCTCCTTACTTTCCTTGCTTTCCTGCCTTTTTTTGCCGGCCTCCTGCGGAGCAGCTGTTTGCGGAGCGGCTGTTTTTGGAGTGCTTTCCTTTGGCTCCTTGCTTTCTTTCTTCACAGCAGCCGCTTCCTGTTTTTCTTCTGCTGCCTTGACTTTCACTTTCTCCTCAACCGTAACTTTCTGCTTTTCTTCATTCTCTTCTTTATTAGGCAGAAATACCTCTTTTAAAGCCTGTTTAAAATTTTCAACCATTCTTCCTCCCCCTTGCAAAAATATTAATAATATAAAACTGCTGCAAGCCTGTTATTAATGCGGGTATGCAAAAACTACGGGCTCAACACTGTTTTCCAGCTTATCGAATACATAGCCCTGTTCTTCAAAGAAGTCGATAATCTCAGGCAATGCATCTACCGTATGCCGCTTATTATGGTTATCATGGCACAGAACAATTATGCTGTCCTGGTTTGCAAACCCTTCCTTTACGCTTTTTAAGACTCTTTCTTTATTGGCATACTTATCGGTATCCTGAGTGGAAATATTCCAGTCATAATACAGGAAGCCGCGCCTGAGCATTTCCGATATAATATCCTGGTATATTCCCCTGTTATATGCATTGATGCTGCCTCCGGGAAAGCGGAATATTTTAGGCTTTACCGATGCCGCCTCATATATTTTGTTGTAACATGTATTGAAATCTTCAAGGAAGGCCTCCACCGATTTATAAATTTCCCTATATTCATGAGTGTGGCTGTGTATTCCTATTGTGTGTCCTTCCTCTGCAACACGTTTTAATATGTCCAGATTATTGTTTACGGTTACGACAAAAAATGTGGCTTTGATATTCCTTTCTTTCAGAATATCAAGAATTTCTTCTGTTCTTGGGGAAGGGCCGTCATCAAAGGTTAAATATACGGTTTTGGACTTGTGCTGCTGTATAACGGGCATATCATTGCGCAGCTCAGGGTAAAGTGTCTGATAGGTTATTTCTTCTTTAAGAAAGAAATCATTTTCCTGGGGCTTTTCATCTGGTTCTTCACTTATTCTGTCCTCTTCAGCACTTGCTTCTTCCTGTACATCCTCTGGTTGATCTTCATCTGATTCTGCATCCTGAAGCAATGGAATTCTCTTATCTGAATTGTTATCATTATCATGTTCACCTGCATGCTCTGAAAGCCCCATTTCACCGGGATTTTCAAACTCGTCCCCCCCGCCGGCATGGGCGCTTGCAATTAAACACCCCACATGGAATAGGGAGTACATTAAGAGAACTGCCAGAATAAACATTACCAGGTAGATGAGATGTTTATAAAACCTCACACTTCCAATATACATGAAAAATACAACCCCCCTTGAACTTGGGCTTTACCCCTAAAAAGTGTCGATATGTATTTTATTATTGGGGAACCTGTCGTTATTTAGATTTTATAGCCTTTAATTTGAAAAAAAACCACCCTTTGGGGTGGTTTTATGCAGAATTTGTTAATTTTTATGTATTTATTTAAGAATATTCAGTTCTTTTGCTTTTACTATAACCTGCACCCTCCTGTTTACTCCCAGTTTCTGGTATATGTTCTTTACATACCCCTTAACGGTGTTAATGGTAATATTCAGCCTATCAGCAATCTCTTTATTTGACATGCCTTCCGCAATAAGATAGAGCACTTCCATTTCGCGTTCAGTAAGCGGTTCAAGGAGATATGAGGCCGCATCTTCTCCGCTCTTATCTGTGTCCTCCTGAAGATAGGAATGAATTTTTTCCACACAGGCCAGCTGGGCGGTTAAGAGTTTAAGGGAGTCCAAAACCTCGTTATTAAATACACCGGGCATTAAACTGTTTTCAAAATATAAGACGCCAACTGCTGACCCCTGGAATAATAAGGGTAAACAGGCTATGGATTTTGTTTTCGATCCTGCTATATAGGGATCGGCGTCAAATATTTCTTTCTGCTCCCCGCAATTTATGATAACCGTTTCATGGGTCCGGGCTGCATAACGCACTACGGCCTTGGAAAGCTTGCTGCATTCTTCCAGGGGAATGGGTTTTGTGATATCTGCCAGGGAATTATTGTCCTTAACAGCTTTTGCAAACAGATTTCCTCCTTTGTTAAGTATCAGATACGCCCTGTCCGCGCCTATGCATGCGGCTGACAAATCCAAAAAGCCGGCCAAAAGGGTGTTTATATCTGTCTCGTTTAGAATGCTTTCAGCAGCTTTGTCAAGAAAAAAGGAAGTATCCGCCCTTTTATCTAAGCCCGCTGAAGAGATGCTTATTATATCCTCCAGCAGTTTTTCACTGCTGTTCTTCTCAGTACTTAAATCTTCCATATCAATAAGCTCGGGATAAAGACCTTTAAGCTGCCTGATCTTATTTAAGACTCCCCACTTCTTATATGCGCTGCAGGAATCTTCCATATACATCCTTGCTATCCTGGTCATGCCCCGGGACAGATAAACCTTTGCTGCCAGCTCATTGGCAAGGGCTTCGCCTTGTAAAAACCCATTTTCCTGAGCTGACCTTACTGCCTGATCATATAAAAGCATTGCCTGGGAATCCCTGTTTTGCATACGAGCCATTTCCGCATTTACCAGCAGCAGCTTATGCAAGAAATTTTCCTTGCAGAATTTTGCCCATTTTTTCAATTTTCGCTGATTCTTTTTCAGCAATCTAAAGCAGCGTCCCTGTTCCCATGAAGGCAATTTCTCGAAAACAGCGGTTATTATAAGCGAATAATAAAAAATGTATTCAGCGCTTATCATAAACCCTGTAATTGCATCGGATAATGTATCTATATTCCGGGCAGCCGTAAGAGCTTCAAAATAGAAGCCCGCCATATAATTTAAATACATTTTATGAAAGTAATATGTGGCCAGGGAAGTTGCATCGCCCTGCACCAGTGCAATAAATTCTTCACTGTCAAACTCTGACAGGCCGTTTGCAAGCGAGTCAAAATTAAGGCCCTGAAGCGCTGAGGCTGCCCTTTTATAGATCTCCGTATTTATAGCAAGGTTATCATGCTTTAAGCTTTTTGCAATTTCTTCTTTTTCCTTAATCAACCTGGTTATTTCAGGTAAAGGAATGCCTAAAAAATACTGTGTCTCAAGAATCATGCAGTGAGCATAACCTAAAATCAGTATGTCCCCCGCCTCTTTGCCGTATGCAACAGCCTTATTCATATAGTTCAGGCTGTATGAGAGGTGTTTGGTCCAGTGCACGGTAAATGTCCCTACAACAAAGTAAATTATACATTTGGATGCACTGTGCCCGTACTTTTCAGCCAGATCTATGCATACCCTTGCATACCTCTCGCTTGAGCGGTAGTCTCCAAATATATCCCCCACAATAAAGCTGTATCCGAAATACCCTACTAATGCCATGAAGGAGTTCCCGTGCTTTGTGGAATGATTCCCTGTCTTAATAATAATATAGTTATACAGATCGAAATGACTGGTCATGGTAACAGTAGACAGGCGGCTTAAAAGCTCCGCAATCATTCTCTGCTCCGGATCATCTATCTCAGGCAGATTGGTTAAGTCCTCAATTCTTTTATTCTTCATATTCCATTTAAAAATCAAAAACTCTTTTATAAAATCCAGTTTTTTAGGTTTGACCGGAATGCTTACCCCCAGATTTCTCAAAGCAGTAATGCCTGTATTAACGGCTTCATCATATCTGCCCATGCTGGCATAGAGTATTATCTTTAAGCTGTATATTCCTGCCCGCTCCAGCTCAGTGGCAGCATTTTGAATGACAATGTTAAAAAGCTCTTCGGCAGCATCTGCATTGCCGGACAAATACTCCGCCTGGGCCAGCTCCACGTATAAACCATAACTGAGATTGTACGTGCTATGCCATGAATCGTCAGAAAGAAGCTCTCTGCCATACCTGAAATATCTAAGTGCCGATTCATATGCTGCAGCGGCCCTGGCCTTCCTTCCGGCCTCTAAGTTATACCTGGCCAGCATAAGCCTTTCTTCTGAATCGCCGATAAGTTCAAGGCTGCGATTGAAATGATCCATAATTGACAGTACTCTGTCAACGAAACCGGCATCACTTGCTTTCTGCAGAAGCAGGCGGCCTATGGCCAGATGGTTTTCCTTCCTTTCATTTTCATCAACCAGGGAATAAACTGCCTGCTGCACCTTGTCATGCAGAAATCTGTATTCGGACGGCTCTGCCTGAACATAGTCCGAAGATAAGTTTCTTACAGGCAGTATAAGCCCCTCATGCACCGAAGCTATAAGGCCGGATGCGGTTTCTTCCACAGTTTTGCCCGTTAATACTGACAGCGTTCTAAGGTCAAAGCTGCTTCCGATACAGGATGCCATCTTCATGATCTCCAGTGTTTCCTTTGAAACATCCTTCAGCTTCTGCACAAAAAGCTGGGTTACATCATGATTCAGATCCAGTTTTTTTACAGCTTCAATATCCCATTTCCAGGAGCCGCTCCGGATATCAAAATACAGATAATCATTATCATAGATCAGCATAAGAAGCTGCCTTAAGAAAAAAGGATTTCCACCGGATTCGCTGTAAAGCACCTCAGACAGCTCAGCCGTATTTTCAGGTGTAGTATGAAGAGTGTCAGCAACCAGCCTGAAGGTCTCCCTCCAGCCCAATGGAGAGAGATGAATATGGTTGCTGTTGGAATGGCACTCCTCAGTTGACTTAAGTATTTCGACAAGGGGGTGGCTGTCGTCTATTTCATTGTCCCGATAAGCTGCTGCCAGGAGAAGGGAAGAAAGATTAGCCTCACTAATCAAATAGTCAATCAGCCTTATACACGAAACATCTGCCCACTGAAGATCATCCAGAAAAATCACCAGAGGACGCCCTTTACGGGCAAAGATGTTGATAAAATCCCTGAACACCATGAAAAAGCGGTTTTCCGCTTCTTTGGGAGGCAGCTCTTCTGCCGGGGGCTGTCTTTCCGTTATGTATTCCAGTTCAGGTATAATCTCTGCAATTACGGATGAATTTCTCCCCAGCACATTAAGTATAGTCTTTCTCCAGTAGTCCAGATCCTTATCGCTTTCTGTCATCAGCTGCATTATCAAAGCTCTTACGGCTTCTGTAAAAGGAGCATAGGGTATGTTTTTTTTCAGCTGATCCGTCTTACCGCTGATAAAATAGCCCTTCTCAATGGTTAATGGCTTTAATATCTTATTTACCAGCTCCGTTTTTCCTATTCCGGGATATCCGCTGATAAATACTGCCTCCGCAGAACCGTCGCACACCCTGTCGAATATGGATTTAAGCTTCTCTTCCTCTTCATCCCTTCCATAAAGCTTTAAAGGCAGCTGGAAAGATGAGTATACATCCTTCTGCCCTATGGTGAAATCTTCAATCATTCCGGTCTCAATCAACTGCTTCATGCATTCCTTTATATCCCATGCAAGACCATATGCACTCTGGTATCTTTCTTCGACATTTTTTTCCAGAAGCTTCATTACTATACCTGATATGGCTGATGGAATATTGGGCTTTATTTTATCCGGCGCCAGGGGCTTGCCGGTAATATGGGCATGTACCCACTCCGCCTCGCTCTTTGCTGTTATGGGAAGTCTGTCGGTCAAAAGCTCATAGAATATTACTCCCAAAGAGTAAAGATCACTCCTTTGATCTACGCTTTTGCTAAGCCTTCCGGTCTGCTCCGGCGAAATGTACTCATAGACCAAATCAGGGTCTGGCGAAGACAAGCTGCTGTTTTCAGAAGAAACATACGCAGCGCTGCCAAACCCTGTCACATAAACATTTCCTGTATCCGGATGAATAAGAATGTTATCCGGATTTAAGTTTCTATGCACTATGCCATGCTCATGAACCTGGCTGATAATCTCTGCAAGCTGCATTGCAACATCGGTAAAAAGCCAGGGCCCTATCATGCGGCTGCCAAAGTATTCTTTTAAGGGCACAGTTCCCAGGTCGTTTACAATTACTGCAAAATATGAATCAGTCTGTTCAACTGCAGCCGGTTTAATAATCCCGTCTATATCAAGGTCCCGGGTAACCTCAAATTCATTAAGCAGCCTGGATACTTCGACCAGATTAGATGGATCCTTTTTAAGGATTTTCACAAGCACCTGGGTCCGGTTATCTTTCTTATACCCTCTGAACACTTTAATTTTGCCCTTTTCCCGTACTTCCTCAAGAACTGTATAATTCGATAGCATGGTCATAGGCGGAACATACCCCCGTTTATTTCGTTTAAATTATCGCAATATTGTGGGTCTTTATGGTTAGGAAATATTTGCTAAGTATTCTTAATATAAAATTTCTACAAATTCCGCCATATTCCTTCAAAATTTTATTTTTCTCTTAAATCTAATTAAGAAATGTGATAAATGGGAGTAATTGACTCTTTAATATGATATAATTAATCAAAAACCACACTAAATGCTAACATATGATTAACCATTTCAGGAGGGGTCCGAATGAAAAACATTAATACCCACGTTCATGAATTTGAATTACTGAAACAGACAGTTCCATCCATGCGTTATGACGGCAGTATGGACTTTAAAGAATGGCAGGACAAAGCCAGGCAAAAGCTAATGGAACTGTTAGGGCTTCCATTTGAGCAGGTTGACTCAAATGTCCTTATTGAATACACCGTTGAGTTTGATGAGTTTACAGAAATAAGATTTCTTTTTCAGAGCGAAAAAAACTATTATGTACCCTGCCACTTACTTATACCCAAAAGAGTAAGTCTGCCTGCACCCATGACTTTATGCTGCATGGGGCATGGAGCCGGAATGCATATAGCGCTGGGCCGCAATAAAAATGAAAAGGACATTAAATCACTTGAAGAATGGCCCCACAGAGCCATGGCTTTAAGGTCAATTAAAGAAAAAAGGTGTGCCCTTGTCATGGAACCTCGCAACTTTGGTGAGAGCAGTCTCCAGGGTTATGGTACATCCTGCACTGAATCTGCCAAAATAGCGCTTCTTAACGGCAGAACCGCTTTAGGAGGGCGGGTATGGGATATAATGCGTTTACTTGATGTGGTAACTGAGCATTTCCCCCAGGTTGACATGAATGATATAGTCTGCACGGGCAACTCGGGAGGAGGAACCACTACATACTATGCAGCCTGCCTGGATGAGCGGATTAAGATTGCAGCCCCCTCCTGTTCTGTATGCAATTTTGAAGACTCAATTGCCGCAATGCCCCACTGCATGTGCAACTATGTACCGGGCATACGAAAATATTTTGAAATGGGCGATATGGCAGGAATGATTGCACCTCGCCGGCTGATAGTCGCTGCAGGTATGCAGGACAGCATATTCCCCATTTTCGGCGTGAAGAAGGCCTTCCAGGATATAAAGCGTGTGTATGCGGCAGCAGGCTGTGAAGATAACTGTTCCCTGGTTATTGGGGACAGCGGGCATTATAATTATGCAGATTTGATTTGGGAGGAAATAAATAGGATGTCTTCTTAAAGACATCCTAAATTTTTCATTAAAGCCTGAATAACCTCTTAAGATTTCCTGATGTAACCTTTTCCATGTCCTCTTCACTTAAGCCCGCATATGCAAGCCTTACAAACTGAGGATCACCATACTGGAAGGGCATAACCGATCCAAATACTATATGGTCAATTCCTGCATACTTAACAAGAGTTTCGAAATCAGTTGCGGATGACCGCAGGGTAAAAACTTCCACACTGGCAAAATCATAATATACTCTGCCCCTTCTCCCCTCGGAAGCATTTTTCAGCTGCTGAGCGTTAATATGGGAAGGCCCGTTGCTTATTATAAAGTCTGTATCGGGGCATAAGCTTAGCAGCTTTTCCACCTGACCTAAATCCAGGTTGTCATTAGTGTCCATCCAGTGCCTCTGCCTGACATTTACAATAGCACAGGGCAGGTGCACAGGAATATTCATCTCTCCCGCAAGTCTGATAAGCTCAACCGGTTCCGGTTCGGTAAGATCATAATTATGATAATAGGGATAAAGCTCCAGGCCTTTCATGCCAAGCTTCTCCACACAGTATCTGAAATCCTTTTCCCATGCTGCGTATTTAGGATTTATAACCGCAAAGGGAATAAAGCGATCCTTATTATCCTTTATCTCCTCTATTAACTCCAGGTTGCCTTCCTGGGTATCCTTATAAAACACCGCATTTAAAGAGGAAACAGCCGCCATATCTATTCCGTATTTATCCATTAAAGACAGAAGGCCTTGAGCCGCATTATTCCTAAGCTGCCTGAAGGGCCAATGACCTATATATGTATTTATATCAATCAACATTACTTTGCACCCCTTTCCAGGTATCTTGCAAACTTGGTGTTATTCAATATCTCAATCTTATCTTTCTCCGGTATGTTTGCTGCCAAAAGCTTTCCGATACCCTGGGAAAAGGAACCGTCGGTGCCGAATAACACTCTTTCAGCCCCCAGGTAATGTACGGTCTGTTCTATTATTCCTTCATCATATACACTGCCGCTGATATCAGTATAAATATTGGGGTAGTCAGCTATCGCCTTAAGCTGCCACTGCCAGTCTCCCCCGCCGCCTATATGAGCCATTATAATTACCGCATCAGGGTATTTTTCAGCTACCTTGGCAAAATGTGTTCCGTCAGACAAAAAAGGCTGCACATTCGGCAGGCTTCTAAGCTTACCTGCATGCTCAAGTATCGGTATATCCAGCTCAATGCATTTTTCTATTACAGGATGAAGAACTGGATCTGATATGAAATACTGATTATACAGCTTAATGCCAATCATGCCCAGTTCGTTAACGCATCTTTCGATCTCAGCCACTGCTTCCCTGCTATAGCCCGGGTTGACAAAAGCAAGACCCTTAATAAAGCCCGGATGCCTGTCCATAGCCTGAGCGATAACATCGTTTTTACGTTTAATGGTATCCGGATCAGGCTCACCTCCGGACACAGGCAGCGAGCATACAACAACATCCATGTACGCTTTCCTGGCTGCTTCAACAAAGCAGTCACACAACTCTTCATTAAGCTTCCCGCTTCCGTCATCCCAAATGTGTTCATGCCAGTTAACAACCTTATTTTCCTTGAACAGCTTCATTTTTTCCTCTTTTAGTATTTCCGTATAGTTGATCAAATAAATCACTCCCTGCTATCACTCAGCCCAGTCTGCTTTTTTAACTGTCTGAAGCAATTGGTATCAATAGAATATTCGTCATAATATATCAGAATCCTCTAATGTAAATTTCATAATCACATTTTTTCTTAACAGCTTGAAAACATACATTAATTACCCCTGTATCCTTAAGCGGACTACAGGGGCACTTTAACAATTGTGTTTACATAAAGAAGATATAATAAAGCAGCAAACACAAGCTTTATAATGATATTCCTAAAAACTTGGCAGCATTTTCATGGGTTATCTTATTATATACTGTTTTGCTGATCTTCCCTGATTCATACCAGTTGTTCAAAAGGTCAATCAGCGGAACCGGCATTCCCGGGAAGCATAAATCTGTGCCGAAGAACAAGCGATCCTGGAATTCCTCCATGAATTTTGGACCATATACATCATCCCGAGCAAAAGCATTATATGCAGTAAAGTCAGATAGATCTCCGTATAGATTGGGATAACGGCGGAAGAGCGTGGGAACAACCCCTTCTTCGTCTATACGTCCTTCAGGCAAACGCCCTATCTGCCTGCCTTTCAGATTGAAAAGATAGCTGCGCTCGCCAGGCGTTTTCAGTTTACCGATTTCTGACCAGAAAACCGGTCCGTGACCGAATATTATTAACTCGGGAAAACGCTGAAGTGTATGCTCAAGCTGGGGAAGACCGGGATCATCATAGAGTCCGAAGTCACCAGTTAACTGATCGGATCCGTCGAAAATTATGGCCATACCGCAGTTTTCTGCGTGCCTGAAAAGATTCTGCACCAAAGGATGCATGAGAGGCATATTAGGCATCACTTCACCTACTCCCTTGCAGCCCATGGCTTTATAATGATTCAAAAGTTTGTCCAGAGGTGCTTCGGGCGAGTTTGTAAGGCAGCGCGGATCAATATTGCAGAAAGGTATAAGACGGTCCGGATACTTCTCTGCCATTTCAAGAATATCTTCATTTGACTGAGGCATATATATTTCAGGGCTTACAATGGGTAATACAACCCCCATGGCTATGCCAAGCCTGTCGTATTCGGCGATCAGCTCTTCTGCAGTACAGAAGTTGACTATTCCAGGCACCTTTACCCTATATGCGTGGGCGTGAATATCAATAAACATAGTGTTATTCCTCATTTCCTGTATATTTTTCAAGCCAACTGCAAAATTTTTCATTTATTAATTTCTGAGGCGTCTTCCTAAACATATCAAGAACAAAATCAACATACTGGTCGGCACGAATGCAGGTGAAAACTGAATTTCCGCATCGGGTACGCTTAAGAAGTCCAGCCTCTTCAAGGGCTGATTCCGTAACATTAGCATCATGAAAAGGCCATACCCCATTGGGCCATTTGCGCGCAGGGTTATGGTATACAGATATTTCCGACATAGCAAGACATCTCTTATTTATGTCTTTTATTGATTGTAATGTCTCCTCTACAAAACAGTATTCAGCAAAGTGCTTAAAGGTATTATAAAG
Organism: Clostridiales bacterium; assembly: GCA_012510895.1. Lineage (GTDB taxonomy): Bacteria > Bacillota > Clostridia > Caldicoprobacterales > DTU083 > JAAZHD01. Next base: position 1,458 of record JAAZHD010000052.1, on the reverse strand, counting down.
TGTTGAAACCCCTATAAACACAACCTTTGCTTTTAACAGGTACATTTTCTGCCAGGGGGAAGAATAGGAAAAACAATAATCACCAAATACCCCCATACGCGGCCCATAGTCTGTATGCCCTTTTGTGAGTTCATAAGCCAGCCTTCCGCGAGCGGCCACCGAATGGGTGGCCTGATCGCTGCGAAGGCTGCCAGATTGAAGCCGGAATACTTCAGTGATATAACCTACATCAGATGGACTTTTGTCTTTGTCCCAGTTCTTATAGGCATTGTCAAAATCACGCTGTACTAAGGTGGGAAAAACCACAGTGCCGGTAGGCCCTACTGCTTTTTCTGCAGCTTCAATTACGGTTTCTGCCCCGCCCTCAACGTACCCGAAACTCTTAAGTGATGAATGGGTAAGTAATATGTCACCTTCATTTACGCCGCATTCATGATAGGCACGTACAATATCATCAAGTTTTACGATTGTAGTCTGGTCCATGCATCAGGCTTCCTTTCAAAAGACTTATTTCTTCATAGTTCACAGATATCGGTCATAAGCTTCCTGATAAATCTTCAGGTATTCTTCAAGCCCTATCGCTTCAAGTTCAGCCAGATAATCATCCCAGTCGTTGTCAAGGTCTGCTTCTCCGCGTATAAACTTCGCCATCATCTCTTGGTAATAGGTTGACAATTCTGTAGAAAGCTGAGCAATTCGTTCGTTTTCATCAGGTTTAAGTGACATGCTCGGAATTGTCTTATCAACCGCGTATGGGTTATAATTCTTAATTGTTTCTTCATACAAAGTCGCTTCCTGGTCATAGCCTTCTTTTACACGTGCCATCATGCCCTTAAGCCCTACGTTTTCGTTCAACAAAAATCCTTCAAACAGATGATCATTAGTCTGCTCATTCCAGCTGAACAGCCATCTGTACTTGGCAGGTTCTCCTGATAATCCTATCTCGCCTTTTTCTGCTCTTTCCCAGCTTACTCCTTCTGTACCATACCAAAGTGTATACCAATCAAAGTCATCGTTTTGTAAATCCGGTACTATATCTTTTATCTGGCAATCTGCCCAGCGAATTGCTGCCTGAGGATTTTCACAAACAGAAGTTATGGCAAAATACGGAGAAGGATTCCAGTTGTACTGGGGTGCCTGCTTAAGCCCGTCCGGTCCGGTGAGAGGCGGAATGGTTTTATAATTAAGCAGCTCAGGATCTGAGAAATCAAATATTGAGATAGCACCGCTGACTGTGCAGCCGACCCGGTTGCCTGTAGGAGCGCTTGCCAATGCTTTTGCCTGTTCTTCAGTCATGGAAAAACATTCATTGTCAAGAAGCTCTTCGTCATACAGACGCTTATAGAATCTTAAGCCTTCACGCCAACCTTCCTGGGCATAGGAAACCTTAACTTTGCCATCTTCCACATAGGCACTGGGGGTATAATAAACAAATGCATTCATGAGGTAGTTGGGAAT
>JAAZHD010000454.1 GCA_012510895.1 Clostridiales bacterium | reverse complement strand
CCCTATGAAAGCGCAAGTGTTTTTTGCACCAACATCTAAAAAAGATTTGGAGCAGTATGCCTGGGAAGAAGAGCAATGAAATCTCTATAAATTATTTTTTGTGATACACTTTTTAAAAAATTACATATCCTTTTCTGTTTGACGCTTACGCCATAGCTGCTCGCTGGCTATGATTTTTTATGTGCTAAAATTTCAGAATATTCGAATAAATGGCGGTGCAAATAATTGATATATAGATTGTTGTATAAAAAAATTGTAAGCACTCATCCAAGGACAAAAAAAATGATAGATGAAAAAGGGATTAAATTTAACCCATTGATATAGACGCTAAAACCGCTGGGGTTCAATGATTACATAAAACTGCAGATGAATGCAAAGGCTGTCTTAAGCGACAGCGGAACGATCAGCGAAGAAGCTTCAATATTGAGACTTAGGGCATTGAATATCAGGCAGGCCCATGAAAGGCCGGAGGCAATGGAAGAAGCATCGGTTATGATGGTAGGACTTAAAAAGGAAAGGGTTTTGCAAGGACTTAAAGTTTTGGAAACACAGCGAAAAAACACACTAAGGCTTGTAAGGGATTACAGCATGCCAAACGTATCCGACAAGGTTCTGAGAATAATTATTTCTTATACTGATTATGTTAACAGGGTTATTTGGGGGAAATAAACCCATGCTTTTTGCTGATTTTAATATATATGATGAATATAATATCGTTTTTGTTGCTAAAGGATACAAGACGCTATGTTTCATTGATGATAAACTGGTAACCTATAAATACGGAAATATTTTTCTGATGGATTTGTATGATTTTAGTAAAGAATTCATTTGCAATTTGTGTTTAGACAAAAGTACCCTGTTTTTCTCAAAGAACCGGCTGTTAACCAGGCTTTTAAGATTGGAGCCCAGAGGAGTGGCAAAAAGAGATAACAACAGTATTCTGTTTTCATTAAAAGGGTATATTTATCATTTAAATATTGCAACGAAAGAGTCAAAAGCCATACATAAATTCAGAAATAATATGAGTGCGCTTGTATATTTAACAACAATAGAAGATTTGGGAGGATTTACTGTAAAGCACTGTTATAGTGAATATTTTACAAACAATGAAAAAAACGAAATAAGTATATATGGCTGTTATGGAGATCTATCTGATTGGCGGGAGATATATCGTTTCGAAAAAGGACAGATTAATCATATACACTCTATTATTCCGGATCCTTATCAGAAAAAAGTATGGATTTTTACAGGTGATTTTGGTGACGCAGCAGGTATTTGGTATACCGATGATGATTTCAGAACGGTGAACAGATATTTATTCGGTAATCAGCAATACAGGGCGCGTGTCGGGATGCCAACAGAGGATGGCTTAATATATGCTACTGATACACCTATGGAGACTAATAGCATTTATATAGTTTCCAAAGATAAAGAAATAAAAAAACTATTTGAGCTTGAAGGCCCATCGCTCTATGGTGCTAAATATCAAAATAAATATATTTTTTCTACAGTAGTAGAGTGTGATCCTAATGAAAAATGGGGAAAAACTGACATAATTTCCTATAAACGAGGTAAAGGTATAAAAAGCTGGTATAGCCATTTGGTGATTGGGAACCTGGAAGAGGGATTCAAAACTATAGCAAAATTTAAGAAGGATATATTCCCGATGGGGTTATTTCAATTTGGGACAATTACCTTTCCGCAGGGCAAAAATTTGACAAACAAAATTATTTTATATGGCAATTCGCTTAAAAATATTGACGGAAAGATGATAATAATGGAGAGAAAGACTATTTAGAATAAGCTTTACACTTCCTGGATAAGTGTCATTTCGTATCTGCTCTTCATATTCATCCTTTTATTTCTTTTTTTCTGCTTGATTATTCCAAAATTAACAATAGAACCTTTGCAATACTACAAGTAAAATATTATAATGTAGATAAATGCATGGTTATCGTAAAAATGCGGTAGGCAGGTGAGTAGTTTGATCAGAAAAGCCGTAATACCGGCAGCTGGGTTGGGTACACGTATGCTTCCTCTTACCAAGAGCCAGCCCAAGGAGATGCTGCCGCTGGGGAGAAAGCCCTGTATACAGTATATAGTGGAAGAACTGGCCAGTGTTGGTGTTACCCAGATACTGTTTATTACCGGTCATAAAAAGCGGGCTATTGAGGATCATTTTGATAAGGATAGCGAACTTACACGCATGCTTTCATTGAGCGGGCAAAAGGATATTTTGGAAGAAATGAAATTTGAGGATATGGATATAACCTTTTTTTATACTCGTCAGAGCATTCCGGCAGGCCTTGGGCATGCTGTGAGCTGTGCTAAGGATTTTGTAGATG
>JAAZHD010000453.1 GCA_012510895.1 Clostridiales bacterium | reverse complement strand
CTGGGAATATAGCAGGAGGCATATCAACAATTGAGGAGAAATCGCTTGGATGTATTTATAAAGGTGGAACTACTAAAATTGTAGAAGTAGTGAATTATGCCGAAAAACCAAGCAAAAGAGGTCTTGTTATAATGGATTCTCCTGGTTTTGACGTAGATTCAGTTACCGGAATGGTAGCGTCAGGAGCGCAAATTTGTATTTTTTCTACGGGTCGAGGAACACCAGTGGGAAATCCAATTATTCCGGTTATTAAAATCACAGGTAATCCTGAAACCTATGATAAAATGAGGGACAATATTGATATTAACGCTGGTGCTATTTTAAAAGGAGAAACCAGTATATATGATATAGGAAAGATAATCTTCCAAGAGATAATAGAAGTAGCTAATGGAAAAATGACTAAGGCTGAGTCTTTTGGCTTTTCAGAATCAAGTATTTGGCGTTGTGGTATTAGTGTATAATTATATAGGTGGTATAACTCCTATAACTAAATAAGAAAAATTATCCAAGATATTGGTAATATTTAGGATTAAATATCCAAAATAGTTGATATTATGGTGTTGGCAAAAAACCAGCACCTTCTTTTAACTAACAGCTTCAAGGAAAGGGAATCCAGCGAAGATACTAAACCAACGCGCAAAATCAAGATAAAAAGGTTGAACTTTGACATTTACATACAATCAATGCGAATATATGGTGCCCCAAAAATCACGAAGGAGCTTGAGAAAATGGGTATTAAAATCGCCGAAAAGACCGTCGGTAACTATATGCGTGAGATGGGGATTAAAGCCCGTTATATCAAGCCTTTTATCAAAACTACCATTGATCCCGACTTCGATAATAACCTTAAAAATCTTCTCCAGGAACAATTTAACCCCGAAAAACCTAACGCCATTTGGTGCTTAGATATCACCTATATTGATACCAAAGCGTAGGTGAAGGTGTGTAAGGCTCATGCCGTTTAAGCTCAGATATTACCTATATTTATACCAAAGAGGGATTTGTTTACTTGACCAGTATTATGGACTTATTCTCACGGAGAATCATTGCTTGGCGACTGCCTGAAACACTTGAAGCAAAATGGGTAGTCGAGTGTGTTCTTGAGGCCAAGAAACTCAGACGTACTACACAACCTTTGGTTCTTCACTCCGATCGAGGGTCCCAGTATGTCTGTGGAAGCTACCTTGAAGCTCTAAATACAATTATGCCTAGCTATTCTCAAAAAGCTAGCCCGTGGCAAAATGCTTGTATTGAATCCTTTCACGCCTTAATCAAGAGAGAGTGGCTGTATTGCTGTAAAATTAAGAACTTCCACCATGCTTATAAACTTGTTTTCGAATATATTGAGACCTTTTATAATACTGTTAGAAGCCACAGTCACTGTGAATATTTGTCGCCTAACGAGTATGAAGATTATTATTATGCTCAGTTAAGAAAGTCTTTAGCGAAAACTGGATAATGAGGAATTGTGCCTGTTTGGGTTGTACTATTTATTGACATAGTACCAATGACTATTTAGAAAGCTTAGGATACAGGAGTGTCTATACGAGATATTGCCAGTTGTCAAAAGCATTCAACTAATGAACCGCCGGATACGGGCCCGTATGTCCGGTGGTGTGAGGGGACGGCGAGTAAAATAATTACTCGCCTCCTACTCGATTACTTCAAAACCTTAACCACAAATTCCTCTCCTTCTTCGGAAAAGATCGGTTCTTTTCCGTTGAATTCGCGGTTTTTTCTTATTGACATCGGAATGCCGCGGCCCAAATTTTCTATATACCCGTAGTGATTAAGAAACTTAAACAGTAATTGGTTTCTTATAAATGTGATACCTGTCTTTACATTTTCAATAGTAATAGTATTCGGCAGTCTTCCGGGACTTCTGATTTCGTATCTGTCATCAAAGAACAAGACCCGGATTCTACTTCCAGTAATACTATAATTTCTATGGCAGATGGCATTTACTATAAGTTCCCGAAAAACATCTTCAAGGTATTCCTCCTTATCATTGCGTTTACCATTGATAAAGACGGAACGTCGGGCATTATATAACCTGAATAGAGTCAAGCACTGCTGAATTAAATCTGGTAACCTACCTTCAAGGTGTTTAACATCAAGTATGTCTCCAAAAATTTCAGTTCCTCGTATACGAGAAAAAACAATACCACTTTGGAATAGAAAGTCTTGAGGTTTGACACCAAAAATCAGCATTCCGGCTACGGTAGGGTGTGACTTATCATTTTTTAGCCCCATTATTTTAGAGTTAATCAAAAGTGTATCTATGTTTTCAATCTCATTGGAATCATAGATATCAATTTTATAAACGTTTTTAAAGTATTCGGCAATTTTGCTTTTTTCAAGGTCATCGATCGTTGAATGCTCTACAATCAAGTTATCAAAATGAAAATATCCCCCTGATTGCAATAGACGTGTCAGTTCTTCTTTTGAAGCCTTTCTTTTTGTACTGCCTACACGAATATAAAAATCCCCGTCTTTTGTACTATATGGTTTAAATTTACCCTTTTTTATTTCAAGCTGCAATACATATTTATCATCTACTTTTAACCACTTAATATCACCATTTATAGCAGAGTAACAGTATCAAGGGTTTTTAAAAAATCTTGTAGTTATTCTATGATAATGTCATATTGAATTTATTCTGTTAAAATGTCATGTATGCGAGAGGAGATATTCAATATGACTCAAAAAGAGATAACTCGCCTTAGGGTTATCAATCAAACTATCG
>JAAZHD010000051.1 GCA_012510895.1 Clostridiales bacterium | reverse complement strand
TGATAAAACGGCCTGCTGCAGTCAGGCTGACAGTCTGCCAGGCAAGTCCGGCACTAATACAGGCAATCAATCGGAGGGATAGAAGAGAACCGGTTCTCAAATGCCAGGTCCAGAAAGCCAAGGTAATAAACTGAAGAAACAACAGCAATATAATGGATCCATTGCGAAGTTTCTTTCTTTTTTCCGGATTTGTTATTCTCTTATTAGGAGAGTCTACAGGACTCAGTTTATAGAATAAGATGAGCGCTGCAAGTGCAATAAGGATTTGAAAAACAAGTACAAAGTACGGCCGGGTAAAAACAGGCATGAATTTAACAAGCAGTGTCATTCCTCCAAAAAGAATTAAGCTGATAAGGGCGCAGTGGGTGGGAGAATTGGCATGCATTCCTCCGGCGTACTTGCGGACAGCTGCTGAGGTAAACCCAATTAACAAGACTTCTGCCAGAGAACCGGTAATCAATCCGAACAATATGAGCAATACTGTAGTCAGCATAGTATGCAGGAAATTCAGGGCGCCATAAGCAATAACCTCTTCCCTGTCCTTGTCCAAATTCAAGGTTCGCGCTGTTTTCTCTGCTATTTCCTTAGAAAGTCGTTCAATCAGAGTCATCTTTTTTCACCCGTTTACAGTATATGAAGAAATATTCTAATGCATTTTTATTAATTTTTTTCCGTTTTCTGTTTATTCTTCTTGTATACTAAGAAATATAAAGCCAGAACCAAAAGAAAATACAGGATCAATGATGGAAAAAGCGCCAGAGTTTTTTTTGCTGTATTGCTGGCCAATTCTTCCAGATCCAAATGAAGAATTTCAGTTATAAGAATAACATTCAGCAATTCAGTTACAAGCCTGACTGCCAACAAGACTAACAAGGCAGGAACGGCCTTCATAATATTAAGCTTGTTATACCATGCAAAAATACAGGTGCATATTATTGCAGCAAAGAGCATATTTACACCGGGATAAATGGGCAGCATCCGAATTATATATGTAGACACTCCGGTAAGCAAGCTTGCAATTACTATTTTCTTGTAGTTAAATGGTTCCTTGGACAGTATATATACCCCAAAAACCATTATCAGGGATTCAGGCAATAAAACAATAAAGAGTTCAGGTAAAGTGATCTTCAGCACGGCCATCATGTCCCTTCATAATAAGCTGTTAATTACATATTAACCCTTATATTCTTTCTATAGACCGGCTGAAAATCCTTCTTTTTTTTCGAGGCTATGAAAATTTTTGTATAATTTTGCACATGTTGTCGTAATGCTTAAGCATATCCTGAGCCAGCCTGATCTGGCATCTGGCTCTGTCAAGGTTATGACCGGGCCTGTGGATGCGGAAATACTTGTCTCCGTTCAGGAAATCAAGCAGGAAGCGGGAAGCACATTCGATGGTGATGACCACTGCGCCGAGAGCCAAAGTTTCTACTTCCTTGGGAGTCAAAAAGCCTTTGCAGGCAGTCATGAAGCCCCTGGTAAATTCCTCATAGTGTTCAAGGTTCAAACCGACTTTGGATAAATCAGTCTCATCCTCTACAGCGGTATTGCCCGCAAACCGTATGGCATCGCCGAAATCATAAGCCGTCAAACCCGGCATGACAGTATCAAGGTCTATTACACATAGTGGAGTTAATGTGTCACGATCCATAAGTATATTATTATATTTTGTATCATTATGGGTAACTCTTAAGGGAAACTCTCCCTTCTCCAGGAGTTCAACCAAAGAAGAAGCCAGTTCTCTGTGCTTGTCAAAAAAAGCAATTTCTTCCCGGACTTCCTGAACCCTTCCCAATGGATCGAGGGTAACCATCTCAAAAAGTGAATCCATGCGCTTCCTGGTATTATGGAAATCAGGTATGGTTTCATACAGCTTATCCATAGGCATATCAGACAAGAGCTGCTGGAATCTGCCAAATGCGTATCCTGCACTGTAGAGCACTCTGCTGTCCTCCACATAATCAAAGGTAACTGAATTTTTTACATAATAGCACACTCTCCAGTATTCACCGTTGACCACTGTATAGTTTCTTCCGCGTTTATTGTCGAGAAATGAAATTATGTCACAATCATTCGCTTTTATTTTCGGACGGGTATGAAGCGATATCTCCTTTATATTATGCATTACCTTTACGGGTTCTTTGAATACATAATCATTGATTCTCTGGAAGATGTATTCTTTTTCAGTATTATTATCGATACGGAGCAGTACCCTATAGGTATCATTTATATGTCCGTTGACGCACTGGGTAAATGCCTTTATAGTGCCTGGTAAGTCGTAGTGATCGCTTACCTCCTTTAAGGTTTGTATTATTGAAATATCCATATGTATTTACCTCTCATCCAAATTAACACGCTTATTTTAAATACAATAAACAGAACTTATTCTACTTCATAGTATTCATTGCAAATAACTCTGCTACATCTCTTATTTTGTTTTTGTTTTAAATTTTTAAATATTATCTCCATTCTGTTAATCCATCGCATCAAAGCTTTCAAGCCTGCTGGTTTTTTTCGGAGGCCTGGAATCACCGTGTTTTACCATAAGCATGGTGCAGAAAGAGAGAATGGAAAAAACAACAGCATAGGGAAACAGGGTTCTGTAAGAAATTTTCTCAAGCAGGAATCCTGAGAATATGGGAGTGAAGATCTGGGCTGCCATGGAAAAAGTATAGTAATATCCTGTATACTTGCCAATATCTCCGCTCCGGCTCATTTCTACGACCATGGGGTAGGAATTGACATTGATTGCTGACCAGCCAATTCCTGTTATTGCAAAGACCAGATTAATCCAGGGAGAATATCTTAGAAAAAAGAAACCGCAAAAATAAGAGAATGACATCATTAAAATCCCTATTAATATAGTCCTTTTACGGCCTATGAAACTGGCTATATGTCCAATCGGAATATAACTTACTATTGCAGCGGCGCCGGCAACCATGAGAGAGTTGGCAAAGCTTCCCCCTTTAAGGCCCCAGACTTCACCGGCATAGCGGGAATAGGCAGTGGTTACGGCATTATAGGCAGTGAACCACAGAAAAATGGAAGCAAGAACAAAAATCAGACTCTTTCTAACATCTTTTGGCAAAGATTCCTTATTTTCTCCTTCAATGAGGTCTCCGTATTCATCTTCAGGAGAATTTTCGTCTACCGACTGCCTGGCAAGCTTTTTCTCCTTTATTGTCATTACCAGTATTAGAACTGATACCACCATAAGAGAAGCTACCAATCCAAATACCAGCGTATAGTCAGGATTCGCTTCTTTTTTTACAAACAAGCTTATAAAAGCCAGTGCAATTAAGTATCCCACCGCTCCCATCAGATTGATGACCGCATTGGCTTTGCTGCGGAGAGGCTTCGGGGTAAGATCAGGCATTAAGGCCACAGCCGGAGAGCGATAGGTTCCCATGGCAAGAAGGGTAATGCCTAAGGAAACAATAAACAGGGTAAAATTAACAGTCTTGTCCGCATGGGGTATAACCATCATAAAGGTTACAGCAAAAACAGTCCCTATAATAATAAAGGGGGTTCTTTTGCCTAATGGTGTATCCACTTTATCGGAAAGGGCTCCAAAAAAGGGCAGAAGAAATAAGGCAAGAATATTGTCAATTGCCATTATTGCCCCTGTAAGGGTCTCACCTTGTTTAAATGTGTTCTTTAGCATCAGGGGAATATTACTGTCATACAGCTGCCAAAATGCTGAGATGGATAGAAATGCAAAGCCGATAAGAAACGTGCGTTTATATTTCAGCTTCATATGCGGACCCCCTAATTGTCACATATTAATTTTTAGTATAAACAAGAGTAGAAATATTTTCAAGTAAATTTATAATTCTGGTAATTCAGGCAATAAAAAAAGAGATATAGAATATCTCTTTAAGTTTGTTTTAATTTTTAATGGTCGGTCCGAACAGCGTTAAAAACGTGGGTTTTGCTTAATACCTTAAGCAGAGCAAAAGCAATAAAGGCATCCACTGCATGATGAAGCACTGTGCCTGCACCGGTAACAATAAATAAATCATAGGCATTGTAAGGGACAAAGGGCAGTATAACCAGCACTTCCAGCAGCCCGTGAATCGGTGCCGTTATCAAAACTACAGTTTTATAGGAAAATCCCTTTTCAAGCATTGCGGAACCGGCCAGGGCTGTAAAAACGTGCATGAATGCTCTTGCACCAACAATAGGGCCTAAATTCAGGAAAAAACCTAAAGCAGAACCCAGCCCTACCAATACAGCCGGCCAGGGCCCAAGGAACATGGATAAAAACATGGGCACATGAGCCCCAAGAGTTGCAGTAAAGGGGGGGACAACTACCTTAAACACAACTATAAAGGGTATGATAACAGCCATGGCAGTCAGCAGAGCTGTAGCTGTAAACCTTCTGGTATCGATATTCATAATTGCACCTCCGGGAAGAATATTAACCGGTCTTTAAAGTCTTCACTTAATAATAACAGGTGTATATACACCTGTCAAGTACAGTTTAATATTTAATTGCAATTAAATCAGCTGATAACCGATTAATTGTTTTCCGGGAGGATTCTGCCCTTTGAATTCATCATTTTTATAATGCTGTCCGGATCTTTTTTGACTTCGGTATAACCTTTTCTTCCTCCGGCTGCCCTGTACTTTGTAACCATTTTATACGGAGGCCTGATATCCAACAGCTCAAAGGATTCCTTATCCTCTTTATACCTTCGGAGTGCCCTTTTCGCACCTTCCTTGATTAACTCCCTTGCTTTTTCAGGATGCAGATGGATTGCAGCTGTATTTCTGTTCTGATACTGCTCAAAAGTACACTCATCGCCTGTACCTGGCATCAGGCCTCTTTTTACTGAAACCGTTTCTATACCCTTAACAAGCGACCGGGCTTCCCTGGTAAAGGCTTCATCACCGGAACCGAATATGGCCCGTACTCCAAGTGAAGCTGCGCACATGGCCAATTGTCCGAATTCCCCAACGGATATTCCGTTAATGGAGCTGTCTATAACATGATGGGAACCTGTATGAGCAATGTGGGCATAAGGAGTGCCGGCCTTTGCATGCTGTCCTACCCATGCAATTGCATCGAAGCTTTCATCCAGACCAAAGGGCCAGGGCTCCGGAAAGCCTCTGATCAGTTCCACCCTTGGATCCAGCATCAATTGATTTATTGCTCCGTATCCATGTCCGTCAGCCACCAGAATATATTCAGCTCCTGCTTCAAAGAAGCCGTCAATGGCTGCATTTACTTCCTTTGTAAGCAGTTCTTTTCCCAATTCATAATACCTGCTGTCCATAGATACATAGTTTTCTCTGTCTGTGACTCCGGCCACACCCTCCAAATCCGTCATTATGTAAATTTTCATATGACTGCCTCCTTCATGCCAAAGCTGTCAAACCTTAAGGTTCAGCAGCTCTGCACAGTTCTTCCATTCAATTTTTTCAAGCGCTTCCTCGCTCAGCTTCTTATTTTCCCTCAAATCCCTGATAAGGGCAATGTTAGGATACACGATATTCACATCACTGCGTAAACATGAATCCGTTCCGAACATCAATTTATCCTGAAATTCGTCAAGGAATTCAATCCCGAATGCAGGATCCCTGGTCAGGGCATTATAACCGCTTCCTGCGGAAATATCCGCCCAAAGGTTGGGGTAGGTGCGCATGAGCCTGGGAACGGCTCCTCCCATTCCAATGGGCCCCTTGGGATAAGCCGCACGGCTCTCCTCAGGCACATCTGCAGATATCTCAGCCCAGAAAGTAGGACCATGGCCGATAAAAACGGTATCAGGGCATTTCTTAAGAGCATTTTCCAGTTTCGGCAGCCCGTAATCATCCCGCAGGCCGTAACCGTCTGCACTGTCCTGCATGTCAAAGAGCACAGGCATATTGAACTTTCCAGCCTGACGATACAGATTAATGCATAAGGGATCGTCAAAATCCAGTTTTGGAAGCAGCTCTCCTATCCCCCTGCATCCCCTTGCCCTGTATTCCTCAAGCAGATAGGTAAAATCCATATCCCGCCGGTTGCCGAACCGGGGATCTATAAGGCAGAAAGGAATCAGCCTGTCAGGATAGCGGGAACAGGCGTTAATCACATCTTCCGTATTGCATTCCAGATAAGCCCCCTCCGGGTGTTCGCTCAGCGGCAGGACAAAGGTTATATCTATGCCCCAGGCATCCATTTTTGCAATCAGATTAGCAGGATCTATAAACTCCCTGCGATCCGGAACTATACGGCCTATATGGCCGTGAACGTCGATTAACAACGGAATCCATCCCCTCTCCCGGCAATCAGCCGCATTAAACATGATCGAAGTTAGGCAAATGAATCGGTACAGGCAGAATTTTTGCAAAAGGCCCCAGCTTTCTGGTATCATACGGCCCGCCCAAAAGAGCGCCTGCCAGGCTGCGTGCAGTCAGCTCAACATAAGGTTCAGCATACCTGCCTTCCGAAACAGAAAAATTACTACCGTCCCAGCTTAAGGTTACTGTCTGACTCTCTTCTTTCCATCTGCAGCCAATGCTGAGCTCAAAAGGCGCCAACCCTTCGGCGGATTCAGAAAAGTACGGCAGCAGGGCTTTCGCCAGCCCGAACCAGTCTATTATACGGAACATGCCCTGAGGAACCAGTGACCATGATTCAGCAGCCTCCATCAGCCGGTTCAGGGCGTCAGCAGGAAGGGATGCATATTCCAGAGCAGCAGAATTGCCGAATGTCCAATTCATGGCCCCATAAATGAGTTCGGCTTCTTTTCCTGTGGGAGAGACAACTTCTGTGACCGGCAGATCGCCGGAGGTTTCCTTAAGTGATATAAGATAACCGTCAGAACCCAGGAAAACTCTTACTTTGGGGCGTCCGAACAGATTAGCCGGATATTTCCTTTCCACCCGGGCATAAAGGGTTGACTGCATGCTTTGAACCTGTCTGAGAACTTCAGGATCCTTTGGGTTGACCTCTCTTACCTGTACCGGTTTAGTACCGGAACGTTCGAAGCAGCTTCTGGAAAAATTTAAAATATATTTCAAGCCGCATGACTCATAATCAAAGTGGGAATAACGCCTCCTGTTGCCCCACAGCACAGACAGAACCATTCCCTTTCCTTTCATGTTTTCTATGGACTGTTGCATGAGCCTGGTCATATAACCCTTGCCCCTGTGCTCCGGGTCTGCAGCAACTGCCCCTATCCCTCCTGCAGGTATAGTGCAGGATCCGACTTTAAGCTCCAAGGGATATGTGCCCACATGCCCTACTATCCTGCCTTCATTTTCCATTACTAAACAATATTCCGGTTTTTCAGGCCAGATATTGGAGGAGTTTCTTCTGAAAAAATTATAACCATGACCATAGGCCCTCTCTAAAAACCGGTTGAGTTCCTCCACTTCATCCGGTTTCAGCATCCTGATTGTTTCTGCCATATTTCAGGTCCCCCCCTAACAAATAAACAGCTAAACATCAACTGCGTTATGCACCTTTTAATGCTTTTGCTGTACAGCTTAGCTGGATCTTTTACAAGCCTAATAATTTCCTTGCGTTCTCTCTGGCAACTTTTTGAAATACCGTCTCACTGATTAAGTTCTCTTCTCTGATCTCCAGAAGAAAATCAACCAGAGGTGCAGGCGTGTCCGGGGCACAAATATCAGTGCCGAACATGAGCCTGTCCTGAAACTCATTAAGAAATTCCACAGCATATTTTTTATCTCTGGCCAGGGCGTTATATCCGCTTCCGGCGGACAGGTCACCGTAAAGATTCTCATAACGTCTGAAGAGAACAGGTACTACTCCCTCTTCGTCAATGGGGTAATTGGGGTAGCCGAACCTGTCAGCAGTCGTCTTCAGCCTGCCCATTTCAGCCCAAAAGACCTGTGAGTGGGCAAGAAATTTAAGCCTGGGGAATTTTTTCAGGCTCTGCTCCAGCTGAGGCAGACCGGGATCATCATAAAGCCCATAGGTATTGCCTATTTGTCCGGATAAATGAAATGTAAGGGGCAAGCCGGCTTTTTCCGCATGCCTAAACAGATTCTGCACCTTGGGATCTGAGATGGGCAGATTGGCCGTTACCTCGCCAACCCCTTTAAATCCCTGATCCTTATAGTAGCCTAACAGGTGATCAAGGGGAGCATCCACTGAGTTGCTTACAGCACGGGGATCAACATTGCAAAAGGGAATAAACCTGTCCGGGTATTCCTTGCAGATCTCCCCGATCTCTTGGTTGGACTGGGGCACCAGGCTGCATTCAGGGCTGACGCCGGGCAGCAAAACAGCCATCTCTATTCCAAGCTTATCATAGCGCTCAATAAGCTGCTCAGGCGTGGCATAGGATTGTCTGCCGTCCAGCCGCGGCGGTCCGGGAATTTTACGGGTATGTACATGAATATCTATGAACATATTTGACCCCCCATTTAAAAATATATGTTGAATATTCATCAACAACTTAGCTAAAAACGAAGAATTTTCCGCAGTTTCGTTCGATAGTAGTGAATAAACATAGAGTAAACATAATCATAAACAATAAAGATAACTTCCAGCAGGGGAATAATCAGCCAGAGGGAAAAGCGGAACTCTACCTGTCTGAATAAAAATTCTGTGACTAAGATGTAACCTGCAGCCAATATGGCGTTAAAGAAAATAAGCTTAAGCAGATACTCTATTATTACCCTTCTCGATTTTTCAGTATAATACTTTATCAGCCCGTATAGGCCGAAAAAAAAGATATAAGCAAGTACACTCATTTTATCGGGCACAATCAGAAATGACAAAAGCGAATTGCCTGCATAAAACAACCATCCCATCAGAGCTCCGGCCTCTATTATTATAACGGAAACGAAAAATGAGCATAAAGCGAAAAGAGTCAGCCTGCCGGTGGGAACAAGCGATTCCAAATATAAAACCGTAATGGTAAAAGCCAGGAATATACCGCTTAATGCCGCTGCTTTCGCACGAGTTATAAAAGATCTGCCGCCATTATACCTCTTTTCTTCCCTCATCTTATACAGCTCCTGTAAACTAAAAGCACTGAATAAACATTAAAACCATCAGCAGCAGGTGATAAAATCGCCGCCCAGACATTCGCAGCAGCAGTCTGTGCAAATAAGGCACTGGCAAAGCTCGCAAAAGTCCATGCCGCCGCTGCCGTAGCCTCCGGATCTGTCACGGTAAACCCTGTTATTGTAATTCATCTGATTCAGTGCACTTTGATATTCAGGGTTTGAAGGGTCCATTTGCACAGCAGTATGCAGATGGCTTAAAGCCTCACCATACCAGCCCTTTCTCTGGAAAATAATGCCTTTTAAGAAATACCATTCTGCATTTCTTACAGTTGACTGATTGAGCAACTGTTCTGCCTGATGCAAATTGCCCTTATTAATGTTTACTCTGACCTGCTGAAAAATAGAATCCCCGCTTCCTCCGCCGTAAGTTCGGCTCCGGGTTTGACCGCCGTCATAATAACCGCTGCCGGCCTGACCGCCGTTCTTCATCAGCATTTCATAGGCCTGGTTTATCTCAGCAAGCTTTTCCTCAGCCAGTTTTTCCAGAGGATGATTCCTATACTGATCCGGATGATATTTTTTTACCAGCCTTCGATACGCATTCTGAATCTCTTCTTTTGTAGCGCCTCTATGTATTTCCAGCACTTCGTACGGGTCTTTCAAATCTATCTTCCTTCCCCAACAGTGATTCTGTCTTCTTCTGCATTCCCAGATATATTATGTTCCCGGCTATTTCTTTGTTCCGGAGGAAGGGAAGCAGCTCAAAGCTGTTGGCAATTTCGCTTAAGGTATATGTCAGCACAAACCTTGTATTATTCAGTATCCGATCTTTAAACGCCTTTATGTTTTCTCCCCGGTAATCATACTGACAGAGAAAAGGATTATAGGACTTTTTGCGTATATCCTTTTCCAGGTCATCCAGGGCGTCAATGGTATATATCCATTTTCCGATATGGTATCCCATCCATCGCAGCAGGGTTTCATTTTTTTCATTCTTGCACAGGAGAGGATATGCGATGACCTCTTCCATCAGCTTTGCAAAAGGCTCTGCAGCTGCATCAATGGAATCACAGCAGTTTGATTCCAGTTCCGCCAGTTCTTTCAGCCTGTCATGAATAATTTTGCTCTTCCCGGGATATCTGGCTTTTACCCTTTCATATGCAGGTTTTAACAAGCTTAAGCCCGCAAGGGCGAGGGCAGATCTGTCATCTTCCCGTTTATCCTTCAGGTTCAGCCATGAAAGCAGAACGTTCATATCTGCTGCATAATCCAATATTTCGCTGTTTATGATAAATTTCCTTTTTTTCAGGGGATGCAGAATGCATCTGCCTGCCTGTATACGGGGTTCTGCCTCAGTCAAAGATGACAGGAGCAAGGCCAGAAAGGTTATGTCATAATTAAGGGTAAGCCGGGGCAGGTTTCCATGGTGGGCTTTTATTGCCCTGCAGACACCGCAGTAATAAGCTCTGTAGATTTCATATTCCCTAATTCTAAGTTCGGGTTTGTCAGGCATCACGTAACCGAACATATAAAATCCGCCCTTTGGGTTATAAGTTCCATAATCCTATGATGAGGAAGAACAGGCTTCTTCATTTGGGAGAATCCTGTTTCCTTCCAGATCTGTATTCTCCCCGTCAATAATAAGATAACCTTCACCTGCCCTTAAGGCATCCACAAAGTGCTGATTGCTTTCTATTCTGTATGGAAAAGCCATTCCGGCGAGGCCGGCATTGCCTGCACTATGGATATCCGTGCCGGAGGTCCTTATAAGACGCGGATGAGCCCTTGCCAGCTCCCAGGCCAGATGATTATGGTTGTTGGGTGAATTGGAAACAATATTGTTTACCTCCACTCCGTCTATTAGATGGACCTGAGGGTTAGGCTCAAATTTAATATAGTCAGCAGTCCGGTAAGGGTGAGCATGAATAAGGATTCCTCCGCTTGCTTTCACCAGCCGGGCGTATTCTTCAAATGGCATCTCATTTATTTCAGGATGGGCAAGCAGAAAATCCAGACCCAGATTAAAAGTCAGATAGTCTGCAGCATAAGGCATATGGGTATACTCCCATCCGAAAAACACATCCAGTCCTATTTTATCTCCCTCTTCCTTAGCGCTCTCATAGCCCTTTGCAAAAAGAACCATCCGCTGTTTCCATGGAAGATTGGCCGGGACCGTTGTATTTCCATTAATAAAATGATCTGTGATAAAAATACCGGTATAGCCGGCTTCCTTATGAGCCCTTGCCATTTCTGCCCCTGTGCTTACGGCACACTTGCTGACTTCTGATGTATGTAAATGTGTTTCGTATTTGTAAAGCATATTTCCTCCTGAACATCCGGCTGTGTATATCTACAGAATATAAACAAAAAGCTTAATTATTTCGATTATATGACTTTAGCCGTTCAAAGTCAATTTAATGTAAACTAAGCAAATATGTTCAACTCTCCAATATAAACCGGAGCATTTCTATATTTTATTTTTCCCGAAGCCCTGCCTACAGTGCTTATTACCTTGAACTTTACATATTTTGCCCTTATCCTGCTGAATGTTATTATTTGCTCGCCGCCGAAGGATCTGATTATGCCGTCGGTGCATTTTACATAACTGTTTCTGTCAACAGCCGCATAAATCTCATATTCGGAAATGAAGTTTGCACCGCTCATCAACAAGGGATCGCTTCTGTCAGATGAAGAAAGAGGATGGGGATAATAGCCCAGGGCACAAATTTCATATTCCCTCCCCATATCTATCTCTATTTCTGCTTCAGGTATATGGGACTTCCATATATCATAAGGGTTTTCGCTCAAAAGCTCATCTGCCGTTCTGTCCGTCAGCAGATCCACGGCTTTAAATTCCCTTTTATCCAGCCGGATGCTGTAAGACTCAGGATCTATGTATTTATCAAAGGGTCTTCCGGTCCATACAGGAGCAGACCAGGTTTTAGAACCGTCAGCTCCATACAGTCTTAAATAGAAATATCGTGCGCCAGGAGATTTTACGGTAAATTCGAGACTGCTTCCAGTTATATTCTCTACTGCCTTCACAGTCCTTCCATAATCTGAAATCACTTCCAGACCAATGATGCGCTCCTTACCGGGAGGTTTAAAATAGGAAATGTGTATGAAAAACTTATACTCCTCAGCAGGCACCATTGTGCTTGAAGCAGGATAACCGTTTACTGTATAATACAGTTTCACATTTCCGCTTTCCGAAGCATATACTCTCGCATTTTTTAAAGCATCAAGAAACATCTCTTTGGATTTCTCAGGCGCCATAATTATGGTTTTTCCAGGAAATGCATTATACCCCCATACAGGGCCGTGGGAATCGCTGGTGCATACAGGCGCAATCCTGAAACCGCAATCAAGGGCTTCCGAATAGGTATACTCGTGCAGAAGATTCTGATTACGGTCGCCGCCGTTTCCCATTTCAACCAGATGAATTATGTTTTTCATCTTGTCGGTGCCTTTTTTAAAAAGAGAAAAATTCCATATTCCCGGGGTGCTGTATCCCAGAATCTGAGGATGAGCAAGACTGCCTATAGCAGCGGGGCTTTCTCCCATTTCCGCATAAAAGGAGTCCCAGTCATTGGAATTTACAAAGCCTGCAGAGTTTACTGTAACAACTTCACCGGAATTTTTATGAGGTACACCGTAGAAATCATGCTCTATAATTGTTATCTCTGATTCTGCTCCTGCGAAAGGGATAAAATTTTCATCATGTAATGACTCAGCCGCCTCATGTGCTTCAAAATATTTCCTCCGATCAAGCAGAGATGCATGATCCGACAGTACAAAAAAGTCCAGCAGACCTTCTTTTTTGACCTGGCTGGAACACTTCAAAGACAGATTTTCAGTCTCTTCACAAAAGGTTTTCTTATCATGGCTGCTTGTGGTGTGAGAGTGAAAGTCGCCAATATAGTAATTCATTTTGTCGAATGGATTTGCTTTCCTGGCCTCCCGCGAATGAAGAGGGCAGTAATATCTTTCTCCTTCAGTCTCAGCCCAGACCAAAGCATCGCCTTTGCCTATGAGAATAAGAAGCACTCCGTCATCAAAACAGTCTTCATCTTCTCCTGAAAACTCCCTGATAATAACTATCTCAGGATTATCAGAGCCCCATTTGATTTTCTCCTTAAAAGCCATACCATTTGAAATCAGCCTAAGAGGAATTACATCTCCGCGAAATGAGCTTATCTTTTCATTTGATAAACGATATTTCATAAAGAAAGCACTTCCTTAAATTAATCTCTGATTTCTCTTTTAAAATAATGCCAGGCTGACCATGCAGCTACCAGTTCCCAGCCCTGCTGCCCATATTGATTCAGTATTCTGGTGGTTTTTTCGCCGCCGCCCCATATGTAGACACATTTGTACTCGTATTTTTTCACCGAAGACACCTCCCATAATTCTTAAAAGTGGACTTATTTAGTTTATTATAATACATTTAACAGGTGTGGAAAACACTTATATATGGCAGAAGCTTTTATACTTTTATACTTTACAACACTGTATAAGTTTGTTATTCTATATGCAATCATTTAAAAATGAAATGCATTGACAGGGAAGCCGCCATAAAGTACGCAGCTTCAGAAAGCTGTTGGCTGATGCGAAACAGTGCGCGGAATATGTGTGTACTCCCCCTTGAGCAGTCACCCGAAAGCCGATTTCTCCGGTGAGTAAGCGTGAACGGGCAGCCCGCCGTTATCATGGGCAGGCATTACATTTCGGATGCTGGAAGCTGGATGTTGGAAGAGCCGGATGTTAAAATCCGGGAAATATGCTGCCAGTTATCAGAATGCGATGTTTGTTGAGGAGGGCATAGTATATATCATATATATACATGTACATATGCCAATTAGAGTGGTACCGCGGAAGTATAAGCTTTCGTCTCTGTATAAAAAGAGACGAAAGCTTTTTTGCTTATTCTATACATTTATATATGCAAAGGAGTTGTTTATACCCATGAAATTTGCATTTTCCACCCTTGGCTGTCCTGATTTCAGCTGGCCTGACATCTATTCCATGGCAAAGGATCTGGGGTATTCAGGCATTGAAATCCGGGGACTGGGCCGGGACATTTTTGCTGTTCAGGCTCAGCCCTTCACCGGAGAACAGTTAAACATAACCATTGAAAAACTTAAATCCCTGCGACTGGAAATTCCCTGCCTGTCCTCCGGCTGCTGCCTGAAAGTTTCAGCCCAATCACCTGAAAAAGCTGACAGTAATTATTCGGAAATCCTCCGGTATATTCAACTGGCACATAAGCTGGGCACCCCCTATGTTCGTATACTGGCAGATCTTGAGCCCCATGCAACAGGTGAAGTGGATGATGATGCGATTTTAAAAGAACTTAAAAGGTTGATTCCGGCTGCTGAAGAATACGGTATTACCCTCCTTATTGAAACCAACGGCGTTTATGCGGACACCCAAAGGCTTAGAGAACTGCTGGACAGGGCAGCCAGCGACAATGTCGCTGCTTTATGGGATATGCATCATCCTTACCGCTTTGCCGGGGAATCCCCGGCTCAGACAGTGCAAAATCTTGGTGCCTACATTAAATATGTACATATTAAGGATTCCATTGAGGAAAAGGGTCTGATCCGCTACCGCCTTATGGGCGAGGGTGATCTGCCCGTTGAAGATATGATGAAGGCTCTCCATTCCATCAATTACAGCGGGTACGTTTCCCTTGAATGGGTAAAGCGCTGGTCAAGGGATCTGGAAGATGCCGGCATAGTATTCCCCCATTTTATTGAATATATGAAGAGGTTCCAGCAGGACAGGTCTGCAAGCAGACATCTTTACAGCAATGCAAGAAATACGGGCAAGTATATATGGGAAAAGGACATCCTCATTGACCTTACATTCCCTCAGGTGCTGGACCGTGTAGTTGAAGAATTTCCTGACCAGTATGCCTTCCGCTATACCACCCTGGATTATACCCGGACATATTCAGAATTTCGGGAAGATGTTCACACCTTTGCCCGCTCCCTTATTGCCCTGGGTGTTAAACCCGGCGATCACGTGGCCATATGGGCAACCAATGTTCCCCAGTGGTTTATAACCTTCTGGGCAACGGTGACCATCGGCGCAGTACTGGTAACCGTGAATACAGCTTATAAAATCCACGAAGCCGAATACCTGCTCAGACAGTCTGACACCCACACCCTTGTAATGACAGACGGCTACAAGGATTCAGATTATGTCAGCATAATCAAAGAAATCTGTCCTGAACTGGAAGCCTGTTCCGACAATGATTGCTATAAACCCCTGCATTCCAGAAGGCTTCCTTTCCTAAGAAATATCATCACTATTGAATCTAAACAGAAGGGCTGCCTTACATGGGATGAGGCCATAGCCTTATCAGAGAAAGTTCCTGAGGAAATGGTATACCGCCGTGCCATGGCCGTAAACAAACATGATGTCTGCAACATCCAGTATACATCCGGCACAACAGGTTTTCCCAAAGGGGTTATGCTTACCCATTACAATGTTGTCAATAACGGAAAATGCATTGGAGACTGCATGGATCTGTCCACAGCCGACCGGATGCTGATACAGGTTCCCATGTTCCATTGTTTTGGTATGGTATTATCCATGACTGCAGCTGTGACTCACGGCGCCGTCATGTGTCCCATACCTGCATTTTCTCCCCGAAAGTCTCTGGAATGCATAAATAAAGAAAAAATAACCTGCTGCAACGGCGTGCCTACCATGTTTATAGCCATGCTGGAACATGAGGATTTTGCCAAAACAGATTTCTCCCACATGCGTACAGGCATCATGGCCGGCAGTCCATGTCCCGTCAAGGTAATGGAGGATGTAATAAACAAGATGAATATGTCTGAAATTACCATTGTTTTCGGACAGACAGAAGCCTCTCCCGGATGTACTCAAAGCCGCGCAGATGATCCAATTGATATCAGGGTGCACACAGTAGGCCGCCCCCTGCCGGGAATTGAATGCAAAATAGTTGATCCGGAAACCAATGAAGAGCTGCCGGACGGAACGGATGGAGAATTCGTTACCCGGGGTTACCATATAATGAAGGGTTATTACAAAATGCCTGAGGCAACCGCAGCAGCAATTGATGAAGACGGCTGGCTTCATACCGGCGATCTTGCAAGAAGGGATCCAAACGGCTGCTTTCGTATTACAGGAAGGATCAGGGATATGATAATTCGAGGCGGCGAAAACATATACCCCAAGGAAATTGAGGACTTCATCTATACCCATCCCAAGGTAAGCGACGTGCAGGTCATAGGGGTGCCCGACGAACAGTACGGGGAAGAGATTATGGCATGTGTTATATTAAAGGAAGGTGAACAAATGACCGAATCTGAATTGCAGGAATATGTCAGATCCCATATGGCCAAACACAAAACCCCCAAATATGTCAGGTTTATGACAAAGTTCCCTGTTAATACCGCAGGAAAGATTCTTAAGTACAAGATGAGGGAAGAAGCTGCAGAATTGCTGGGGCTTCAATCAAAGAATCAAAAAATAACTACCTGACAGACCGACCTTAACCGGCAGCATAAACGACAGATAAGCCCCGCAAAGCCGGCGTCTGTATTGCAACTGAAGGGACAATGTGATATTGTTTATTTATAAATTACCGAGATATGTTGTGATAGGAGATATGCATGAGTAGTGCTGACTTTAAGGAACTGGGGCTGTCCGAACCTCTGCTTAAGGCGCTGAAAGATATGGGTTTTGAGCATCCTACTGAGGTTCAGATCAGGGCTATTCCCCATGTGCTAAACGGAAATGATGTTATTGTTAAATCCAAAACAGGCACCGGAAAAACAGCCGTTTTTGGGATTTCCCTGCTGCAGTTGACTGATCCGAAAGAAGCAGGCCCTCAGTGTCTTATACTGGAACCTACCAGGGAGCTGGCAGTTCAGGTGGACAAGGATCTGAAGCAGATGGCCAGGTATGTTGAGCATACTTCCACTGCCGTATACGGCCAGCATAATATGGACACAGAAATACGGGCCCTGGAGAACAATATCACCATTGTAATCGGAACTCCGGGACGAATATATGATCATATACAGCAGGATACATTAAAAACCGGGAATATAAGATACCTGGTTTTGGACGAAGTAGACCGTATGATGGATATGGGGTTTATCGATCAGGTGCGAAGAATTATCCGCACCCTGCCGGTGCCGGAAGACAGAATAACTCTGCTCTTTTCTGCTACCATTCCCGAGGAAATAGCCGGATTATGCAGGCAGTATATGAAAGACCCTGTAAGCGTTGATATTGAATCCGACACATTAACAGTGGATTCCATTGAACAGATATATTACCGTGTGGAACCTGACGAAAAGCGTACGCAGTTAAACCGCATCCTGCTTATGGAACGCCCTAAGAACTGCCTGATTTTTGCAAATACAAAGAGAGCGGTAAATCAGATTCAAAACTTTTTTACAAGGAAGGGTTACGCTTCCCTGGCCCTCCACGGCGATATTCCCCAAAACAGGAGATTGAAGAACATCGAACAGTTCAAAAAAGGTGAATGCAATATCCTTGTAGCTACCGATGTCGCAGCCAGAGGGATTCATGTGGATGACCTGGCCCTGGTAATCAATTATGACGTTCCCCTTGATCATGACAGCTATATTCACCGTGTAGGCCGTACCGGTCGGGCCGGAAATGACGGCCGGGCCATCACCTTAGTAACCGGCGAAGATATTATGACCCTGTATGCTATTGAAGAGCATGTGGGAAGGTTAATTCCTGAGGCTGAACTCCCTGCCGATGAGGAACTGGAGGAAATAAGAGCAGAAGCTGATGCATGGATAAAGGCTAACAGCATTAAAATACAGCCGCCCAAAAACAAAAAAACATCCGGTTCCCGGGTAAGCAGCAATAAAAAGAAGACTTATTCAAAGCCTGTACAAGCAAGAAAAGAAGCTGCTCAAATACCGGACAAGGCTGCACCTGCAGCACAAAGTGCCTGGAAAACTGCCGAAAGACAAGATGCCGACGATAATGAAATACCTGTTTACAGTGCGGAAGATATTTTAAAAGCAAATGGCCTGTCAAAAAAGCCTTCCCTGTTTACCCGCATTTTTGGAAAGTTTGTGAAAAAAATAGAATAAAAAAATTAGAATAAACATACAAGGCCCGGGCTGCATCTGCCCGGGCTTTGTCAGTCTATTTCATTTTATTGATGGCGCTGGTCAGAGACTGAATGGATTCCGTAAGAGATTCCATTTTATTTTCAATTCTTACCAACAAATAAACGGAAACAACTATGGGAAAACCTATATTTCCAATCATGCCAAGCACCTGTTCCAAAATGTCCCTGCTCACTCCCTTCTCCTTCAGACTGATAAATCAAGGGCGATAATCCACTGTTCCATGTTTAAATTTAGTCAAATAAGATTGGTTCAGCCTGAGTAGTTATAATCTGTGCGCTGTTAATCTCTGTTACTCCCCCGTCTACATCAAATATGTCTGCATTTATAACCTGCTCCATGGCTGCCTGAACTTCAGCGGGAGTAAGGTTCGGTCTGGGGTTGTCCAAAGTTATGCGGAAGCGCCTGCCTGTACCGGTGTTAAAAACCATCTCCAGCATAGTTTCCACTATATACTCACCTCCTTCCCCCATAAGGGCTGATAAGCTTTTTGATCTTAACGTTGATCCAAACGCCCGAAATTAATCCTGAACGTCTACAAGATCAGTTTGGGTAACCTTACGATACACAATTACCGGGTTCGACTGCAGTGCAGTCAGGCCGATGGCTGTGTCGTAAATCTCCTGGTCAGAGCTCTCCGCTCTGATATTGCTGAAGGATTTTGATGCAGTCAGCCTCCTGCCGTCTTCATCCAGGCCCAGATCAAACTGAATCTGTAATCTGGTGCTGTAATGCCTGCTTTCAAGTGCCATTATCTTCACCTCCTGTTTATTTGTCAGGCGCTTAGGCGGCCGCCTTTTTTCGCCTTACACCCTATATAATTCAGGCAGCTCAAAAAAGAGGACAGGAGGTGAAAAACTGCCGGAAAAAGAATAGATGCAAAAAACAATAAAGGCACTGGCTATATTGGCCGGTGCCTATTTATATCATGTAATATTTAGTTTTATTTAATTTAGTTTAATTTACCGGGCCATGAAGAGTTCAATATCATCCTCTACAGTACCGATTCCTGCAATTCCAAACTTCTCAACCAGCACTTTGGCAACATTGGGAGACAGGAAGCCCGGCAGAGTAGGACCTAAGTAGATGTTCTTCACACCCAGATACAGGAGCGCCAGCAGCACTATAACTGCCTTTTGTTCATACCATGCTATGTTAAAGGCAATGGGAAGATCGTTAATATCCTCCAGTCCGAATACCTCTTTAAGTTTTAAAGCGATAACCGCCAGAGAGTAGGAGTCATTGCACTGCCCTGCATCCAGTACTCTCGGAATGCCGTCGATGTCGCCTAAAGGAAGCTTATTATAACGATATTTTGCACAGCCGGCTGTCATGATTACTGTATCCTTAGGGAGACTGTTTGCAAACTCTGTATAATACTCCCTGGACTTCATTCTGCCGTCGCAGCCTGCCATTACAAAGAATTTCTTAATGGCTCCGGATTTCACAGCTTCCACAACCTTATCAGCCAAAGCCATAACCTGATTATGGGCAAAACCGCCTACTATAGTTCCGGATTCAATCTCTTCCGGCGGAGGAAGAGTCTTTGCCAGTTCTATAATTTCTGAGAAATCCTTTTTCCCGTTTTCATCTGCATGAATGTGTTTGCATCCGGGGTATCCGGCAGAACCGGTAGTAAAGATTCTTTTCCGTATTTCTTCTTTTCTTGGAGGCACCAAACAATTGGTAGTAAACAAGATAGGACCTCTGAAGGTTTCGAATTCAGTTGTTTGTTTCCACCATGCATTTCCGTAATTGCCCACAAAATGATCATATTTCTTGAAGGCAGGATAGTAGTGTGCAGGAAGCATTTCACTGTGAGTATACACGTCCACCCCGGTTCCGGCCGTTTGTTCAAGCAGCTGTTCCAGGTCTTTCAGATCATGACCGGAAATCAGTATGGCAGGGTTGTTCCGCACACCGATATTTACTTCCGTTATTTCAGGATTGCCATATTGGGAAGTATTGGCTTCATCAAGAAGAGCCATTACTTTCACGCCATGTTCTCCTGTCCTTAAGGTCAGGGCTGTAAGATCGTCAACTGAAAGAGAATCATCCAGGGTGGCTGCCAGTGCTTCATATATAAAGCTGTATATTTCCATACTTTCTTTTCCGATATTATAAGCATGTTCTGCGTAGGCGGCCATGCCTTTCAGTCCATAGGTGATCATTTCCCTGAGAGAACGGACGTCCTCATTTTCTGTCGCCAAAATTCCGACTGTCGAAGCCTTTTCCAGCATAGACTCTCTGGAGTCCACTGTGAATACGGCAGCATCGTGCAGCTTGCCAGCCGGTGCTGATCCCCTGAGATCATCGCGCAGCTTCAGCATCTTTTTGATCTGTCTTTCTATGGCATCGTCATCAAAATTTGCGTTGGTTATAGTCATGAACAAACTGTTTAGCATTTCAAAATTGATTTCCTTAATGCTTGACACATCCACTTTATTTTCCACTACTATATTGGATATGCCTTTTAAGGTATAGATTAATAAGTCCTGAAGATTTGACACCTTTTCGTCTTTACCGCAGACGCCTCTCACTGTGCATCCGGTATTTTTGGCTGTTTCCTGGCATTGGTAACAAAACATCATATTAAACCAATCCTCCCCCTAATTGCTTTTTATTTTATTTTGATTTACTCTTTCTGCCTGTCATTCTAGCAATGGACATGGACCTTGTCCGTGATTTCTATCACAAAGGAAAATATTTTTTCACCTTTTTAGTAACCGGCTGTTTTATCCACAACACTTTCCATTTCCTGTCCTGTTAAGAATGCCTTTAAATTGCGGGCAGCAATTCTTAATATTTTATTATATATGTCATCCAGGCTGTAGCCTCCGGTTACATGAGGAGTAATGATAACATTTTTTATTTTCCAAAGCCGATGTTCAGCCGGAAGGGGTTCCGGATCAGTTACATCCAGGGCGGCGCCCAATAAATGGCCAGCTTCCAGTGCATCGCATAAAGCCTCTGTATCAATGGCAGTGCCCCTTCCTACATTGATTAATACCGCATCTTTCTTCATTAATCCGATTGTTCTTCTGTTAATAACATGATAGGTGGAAGGTGTGGAAGGAAGACTTAATGCCACAATGTCCGCTTTTGGCAGAAGAGCCTCCAGCTGGTCCATAAAATGCAGCTCGTCAACATAATCAGGTTTATCAGGATTCTTTCTGCGTATACCTATTGTATAGGCTCCCAGTGTTTTCAGTCTCCGGGCAAATTCCCTGCCTATATCCCCAAGCCCTCCGATTAAGTCTACAGAGTCTTGGACGGACTTAACTTTTCCTTCATTTTTCCACAGAGCCTTTGCCTGATTATCTCTGTATAAATGCAGCTTCTTGTATATAGACAAAAGGAAAGCCAGCATGCATTCAGATATGGCCAGGCCAAAAGCACCGGAAGCATTGGTAAGTATAACGTCCTCCCGCAGCACGCCTTCGTTTATGTATTCTCCTACCCCGGCGCTGTTCAGCTGCAGCCACTCCAGGTTTGGAGAAGCTCTTACCAGGTCTATGGGCGGGTTGCCGATTATAATATTAGCTTTCTGCACCATATCAAAAGTCAGCTGTTTTCGGTCGGCATAGAAAAAACTGCAATCAGGCCCGCTTTCTTCAAGGATTGCCTTATCTTTCTCACTAACGGGCAGCAGAACAAGAACATTCTTATTCATATAGACCTTATCACTCCTTTTAAAGGCAGATTTTATGAATCCTCCGATTTTACCGTTTTATCTTTTTCGAAAAATGACAGTATAAAAGCAGCTGATGCAAATATAATTGTAATAATGATTAAGGTACGATTGTCTTCTATTGGGCACGCACCAGGCGGAAGAGATTGTCTAATAAGAAGGGTATTTATTAAAATATAGCTGCTAAGCACAAGGGTTGCGGCAAATAAGACATTACAAAGTATGGAAATCAATCTTCTAAGCATATGTCAACTCCTTTGTGAAATCACGTATTTCTTAGCAACCAAAGTCAATAACTAATGAACAGATAATAATTAATAAACAAAATGACAAGCTGTAAACAAATACTTTGTCATATTTTCAAAAAAACCCCATTTATTAGCTGAACTTGTCCTAATTGTCAGAACCCAGGATAAGGTATTTGAGCGCCTCTGAAACGCCCGCTTCTTCCACGGTTTTGGTAGTATAATCACATACTTTCTTGATATATTCAGGGGCATTGCCCATGGCAACGCTGATTCCCGCATATTCCAGCATATCCAGATCATTTAAACTGTCGCCTATTGCAATGGCATCCTCCGGTTTCAATCCCAAGTGATCCAGAATTATTTTTACCCCCAGGGCCTTGCTGCTGCCTTTAAGTGTAAATTCATAATAGGTTTCATGTTCAAGGCAGAAAAAAGAACTGAAAATTTTTTTTGCTTCATCCGGCATTCTGCCTCTGCCGCATGCAATGGAAACCATGCCGTTTGGAAATTTCTTTTCAAAATCATCAGGAGAAGTAATTTGGTTTATACCTTCCATACCCTTCGGATTAATATAAAAGCTTTCCCCAGGTCCCTCAAGTATACAGAATTCACCGGTGCGCAGATAGTATTCAGTGATCATTCTTAATTCTTCCCGGCTGAAAGTAATATTTCTCAGTATTTTGTCGCGATAACGCACATAAGCCCCAAGGGCTGCTATAGCCCCGTCCGTGGGTACTTCCATAACTTCATCAGGTATATGCCCATAAGCCCGGCCGGTATTAAGTATAACCGAATGGCCCCTTTGGCGGACCTGCTGAATCGTATCTATATTCTCCTGCGGTATGCATTAGCTGCTCAGTAATGTTCCGTCAATGTCAAGAAATATTGCGTACTTTCTGCTCATCTATCCGTTTTCGTCCTTCCTGTGTATGCCGTTCTCTATAATTACCTATATATATAGTGTATACGCAATCATTATTTCATATTTTGATCAGATAAACAAGTAAGGTGTCTCCTTTTTGATGCTGCCTCAATTATATTTGACAAAGGTTAAAATCACTTGCTATAATCATAAGGCGAACATATGTTCGTATATTTTTACATATATTTACTTTTACAGGCCGGAATTATGGAGGTGGGGTGATTTGTATGAAGAAATCAATGAATTAGTGCGAAAGGCGAAAAAGGGTGACAGCACAGCATCGGCAGAACTGATGTCCCGTATGAAACCGCTGCTGCTGGCCACCATAAGAAGACATAATATAAGGCACAGCCGGGAAGATTTGCTGCAGGAGGCTTCCCTTTCACTGCTTGAGGGCATTCAGGCCTACGTTGAAAAAAAAGGCATTCCATTTCCGGCTTACATAAAAATCAAATTAAATTTTGATATCTACAATATCTGCCGAAAAGAAAGGAAATATGAATTCAGAACCGCGAAAGCTGATACAGAAGAAAAAAGTCCGCTGGAATGGATCATGGATGAAAAAGCCGATACAGAAGCGCAGGTCATAAAAAAGGAAGAAACATATGCTGTGAAAGAAGCTTTAGGCAAACTGGAACCTAAATACAGACAGGTTCTTGTTTTGCATTTTTTTGAAAAACTTTCCTTAAAGCATATAGCGCTGATAACAGGTGTAAGCTATAAAACAGTTCAGAGGTACAAATCCAGGGGATTAAGTGAGATGGCTGCCCGGCTGAACCCCTATCGCGGCCGTCAGCCAAAGACTTAATCAAACCTTTTCGGCAGTCTTAAGGGACAA
Organism: Clostridiales bacterium; assembly: GCA_012510895.1. GTDB lineage: Bacteria > Bacillota > Clostridia > Caldicoprobacterales > DTU083 > JAAZHD01. The sequence continues at coordinate 1,167 of JAAZHD010000051.1, read as the reverse complement.
AATATGAATGGTCACTCCAATTGCAATCAGGAGCAGCAAAATTTTTATTATCAGAGAATCCACCAGGAACAGGGCTGATGATCCAATGAAGAGCCACAGCAAAATCAGGGCGTATATCTTAGAATGCAAAGGAACACCTTTTCCATCCAGATAGCTTCGTATATATGCACCAAGAACACGGTGATTCAATAGTTTTTTATAAAACCTGTCTGAGCTTTTTCCATAGCAAAAAGCAGCAAGAAGCAAAAACGGGGTCGTAGGCAGTATGGGAATGAATATCCCAACAGTGCCCAAAGCCGTAAAAACTGAGCCCAATATAATTAATGCAATTCTGGTTTTATTCAAGCAAATACTCCTTGCCAGGCTATAATGTTATAATTATGTACTTTCTTATTATAAACCCTGAGAACCTGTCCGTAAACTTATTTATCTTTATGTATATCTTTCGATTTTTTTCAAATGAATAACGAATTGAATAATTAGTCATAGTCTGATATAATTATGCAGTAATTGCAACCTTTTTAAGACACATCAAATACATAAGTATTAAGGGGGAAAATAAATGTACGGGGATCAGATACAAATCATAATTGCAATGTGTATTTACATAAGCGCCGTAATTGCCATAGGTTTGTACTATGCAAAGCGGGCCAGTTCCAGCAGTGAAAACTACTTAATAGGCGGCAGATCCTTAGGGCCCTGGGTCACAGCCATGGGCGCCGAAGCCTCAGATATGAGCGGATGGCTCCTGATGGGACTTCCGGGAGTTGCTTACTGGTTTGGTCTCAGCGATGCCATCTGGACGGCAATAGGTTTGCAGATCGGAACCTATCTGAACTGGTTATTTGTTGCCAAAAGGTTGAGAAACTATTCCAAAACCTCTTCAAATTCCATTACCATACCGGATTTTTTCAGTAACAGGTTTAAGGAAAACAGAAAAGTAATTTCAACCATTGCCTCATTATTTATTTTAATATTCTTCACTGTTTATGCGGCCAGCTGTTTTGTAACAGTGGGCAAACTTTTCAGCACACTATTTGCAGCCAAATATCTGTACATGATGATTGCCGGAGCCTTATTCGTTGTCCTGTATACCTTTGTTGGAGGGTTCCTTGCAGAAAGCGCCTCTGACTTTATGCAGGGAATCGTTATGATAATTTCTCTGGT
>JAAZHD010000452.1 GCA_012510895.1 Clostridiales bacterium | reverse complement strand
GTCTGTCCCTGGTGTTTATCTAAAGCTTAAACATTTTTAATCATTGATCCGGAAAAAAGCATATATGTCGCAGGCTGCAGGCAATAATTATCATATTTTACCAAATAGAAGACATTTTGCTTAAGTAAATTGTTGCACTTTGTTAAATACCAATAAAAAATTTGGGAAATATTTGGGAAATAAAGGAATATTTTTTAAAATAGAGAATATAAATTACAAAGATGAATATGAATGATTGTGCATACGTATAAACCGGCTAAACGGAGAGGAGCAAAATTATCGAATATTTACAGCTAAAGCTGTATATTTGAGGAGGGTTGGGCAGTATAATGTATGAAGATAAACATTATTCATGTGAAGACGCTCTTGTTAATATATGCAAAGATTTTTTAAATTATCTTAATCAAATGAAAAGAAACGGTTTGATAAGTGAAGCTGAATATGAAGCCCACAGCAGAGTGAAAAGGGATTTTATAAACCTAATAAATCAATTGCAAAAAAGATCAGTATAGGGAAGCTGGGCTTCAATCAAATTTTTTATCAGTCCTTATATCTCAATAATTCTTTAAGCTTGGGGAAAACCTTAAGGGCATTGTTAAAGAACACATCATCATGAAATTCCTCGGGAATCAGCGATTTAATGAATTTTACATACGGTGCGACCGGCACCAGAGGCCAATCGGTTCCAAACAGAAGTTTATCATAGCTTTCAGCATAAACTAAAGCCTGCATGAAATGGTTCTGAAATAAAGGAGTATGTCGGCGTTTATGCACAACCATGGCATTGCCGGCAATCAAACCGGACATATCTGCATATACATTATGGTTTTTGGAAATCAATTCTGCTGTATCCAATACCCAGGGATCTCCCATATGACAGATAATAAAATCAATGTCCGGATATTTGACAGCCACTTCGTCTACCGTTAAAGGGTGGCTGTACTTAAGCTGCGCACGCGGAGAACTGGTATCGCCGCAATGGATTGCGACCGGCACGCCGTATTTTTTCGCAAGAACATATACCGGTTTATAAAGGGGGTCGGAAACATAAAAGGGGCTGTATCCGGGATAGAGCTTGATACCGGCGGCATAGGGCTTGTTTAATTCCTTTTCTATATAATATAACTCAGCCTTTGGATCTTTCGATAACTGGACTGGATTAATCCCTATACAGGCTAATAAATTATCCAGGGTTCCATCTTCAAGCCTCATTTCCGGAGACTTACCGGCAGGCTGCCTTGATTCCAATCCCATGGTGGTCATAACAATTCCTGCAATCACTCCGGCCTCTTGAAATTCACTTCTAAGTCCTCGGGCTGTATAAGAAATTTCTGAAATATCCCTGGCTGTTTTCTTAAAGCCTTCTCTGTCAGCAAAATGAAGGTGAGCATCTATTATCTTCATGTGTTTCTCCTTTCTGTCCATATTATTATACACTCCGTCTGCTAATTCATGTTATAATAAACTTCATTTAGTAATTAAATCAATCAGTCAAAAAAATAATATTAGGTTTAATTCAATAAGTTATTTCAATATTGTTAAAAAATCAATGGATAATTAACCTATATAATATTTAAACAATAAACCTGTTAACAAAGTTGAAACCTTCATATTACCGTATTTTTATGTGATATTGTTTTTAAGTGCGAAAAATACATAAAGGTTTCAGCCTTGAAATGTATTAAAATGCAAGCAGGAGGCAATTAAATAAGAAACAGGAGGAACCATGATGGAATATAAAAGCGATATTGAAATTGCTCAGAGTGTTCAGTTAAAGCCGATTAAAGATATTGCTGCCGCTCTGGACATACCGGAAGACAGTATTGAGTTGTATGGAAACACCAAATGCAAGGTGAATTTTAATATACTGGACAGATATGAAGATAAGCCGGACGGCAAGCTGATATTGGTTACCGCTATTAATCCCACACCGGCGGGAGAAGGGAAAACCACTACAACTGTAGGCCTCGGGGATGCTCTTACCAGATTGGGGAAAAGGACTGTCATAGCTCTCAGAGAACCTTCACTCGGGCCTGTATTCGGCATTAAAGGAGGTGCGGCAGGCGGCGGTTTTGCCCAGGTAGTGCCTATGGAAGATATTAATCTGCATTTTACCGGGGATCTTCATGCCATAGGTGCCGCCAACAACTTATTGGCCGCCATGATAGACAATCATATTTATCAGGGCAACTCTCTGAATCTGGATGTCCGCAAAATTACCTGGAAAAGATGCATGGATATGAATGACCGTCAGCTCAGGTTTATTATCAACGGCCTTAATGGAAAAACAAACGGCGTGCCCAGGGAAGATGGTTTTGATATAACCGTGGCCTCGGAAATAATGGCTATTTTGTGTCTCTCCCGGGATATTGATGATTTGAAGGGAAAGCTTCGCAGAATCATTGTCGGATATACGAGAGACGATAAGCCGGTAACAGCCGGGCAGCTTAAAGCAGAAGGCGCCATGGCAGCCCTTTTGAAAGATGCCTTAAAGCCTAATCTGGTTCAGACTCTGGAACACACCCCTGCTTTTGTTCACGGAGGGCCTTTCGCTAATATTGCACACGGCTGCAACAGCCTGATGGCAACCAGAATGGCTTTGAAATTAGGAGAATATGTAATTACCGAAGCCGGTTTTGGTGCAGACCTTGGAGCAGAAAAATTCCTTAATATTAAATGCCGGGTTGGCGGCCTGACTCCGTCAGCAGTGGTGATTGTTGCAACGGTTCGGGTACTCAAGCATCATGGAGGGCAGCCTAAAAAAGCGCTAAGCAAGGAGAACCTGGATGCCTTGGAGAAAGGGATGCCCAACCTGCTTAAACATATAGAAAGCATAACAGAAAAATTTGGTCTTCCTACAGTAGTAGCTGTTAACCGATTCCCAACGGATACGGAAGCAGAGCTGAAGCTTATTGAAGATAAATGCCGTCTGGCAGGTGTTCCTGTGGCAATATCCGATGTATGGGCTAAAGGGGGAGAAGGCGGCATTCAGTTGGCAGAAGAAGTGATCCGTTTGGCAGATAAAGAAACCAGGAGTTTCCGGTATACATATGAAAGCGAGCTGCCGATAAAGGAAAAGATAGAAGCCATTGCTAAAGAAATTTATGGGGCAGACGGGGTGGACTTCAGCGCTGATGCGTTAAAAGAATTATCCAGATTCGAATCATTCGGGCTGGGGAATCTGCCTGTTTGCATGGCGAAAACCCAGTATTCCCTGTCAGACGACCCTAAAAAGACGGGGCGTCCTGAAGGTTTCCGGATTACAGTCAGAAGCGTCAGGGCATCGGCAGGCGCAGGCTTTATTGTGGCGCTTACAGGAGATATTATGACCATGCCGGGTCTGCCCAAGGTACCTGCTGCGGAAAAAATTGATGTGGACAGAAATGGAGTTATTTCAGGCTTGTTTTAAGCGTTCTTTAGCTTTTACCTTTTCAGCTGCCGCTTGAAGGAATCTGATAAATAATAAAGTTCAATAAATGATTAATGAGTTAAAGTACCCAAGATTATGACAGGGAGGAAAATACGAATGCAGAAAATCAGAATAGGCATTTTGGGATATGGAAATTTAGGCCGGGGCGTGGAGCTGGCCCTTAATAACTGCCCGGACATGAAACTTGTCGGAATCTTTACACGCAGGTTTCCGGCAACTGTGAAGACTGCGCTTAAAACAACAAGAGTCATGCATATAGATGAGGCAGAGAATATGAAAGATGAAATAGATGTTATGATACTCTGCGGCGGGTCAGCCAAGGATCTGCCGATTCAGGGGCCCCGGTTTGCAAAATTGTTTAATACTGTAGACAGCTTTGATACCCATGCAAAAGTCCCGGAATATTTTGAGAAGGTGGATAAGGCAGCAAAATCAGCCGGCAAAATCAGCATCATATCAACAGGCTGGGACCCTGGCTTATTTTCCATTAACCGATTAATGTCCGAGGCCGTTCTTCCCCGGTGTGAAACTTCTACATTTTGGGTCAAGCGGGTCAGCCAGGGGCATTCGGATGGCATTCGCCCCATTGATGGTGTAAAGGATGCAAAACAATACACCGTTCCCATAGAAGAAGCGGTTAACAAGGTAAGAAGCGGACAAAATCCGGACCTGTCTACCAGAGATAAACACCTGAGAGACTGCTATGTGGTTTTGGAAGAGGGAGCTGATCCCGTCCGGGTTGAGCATGAAATTAAAACCATGCCCGACTATTTTGCCGATTACGAGACCCATGTAACTTTTATTACAGAAGAAGAATTAAGAAAAAATCATTCCGCCATGCCCCACGGGGGTTTTGTAATCCGAAGCGGAAAGACCGGTGCAGATAATGAAAACACCAGTATCATAGAATATCAGTTAAAGCTGGACAGTAACCCGGAATTTACAGCAAGTGTGCTGGCTGCCTATGCCAGAGCAGCTTACAGGCTGCACAGCGAAGGTCAGTCAGGGGCAAGGACTGTGCTGGACATTCCACCGGCTTACCTGTCTCCAAAGTCCGGTGCAGAGTTAAGAAAGGAACTTCTGTGAATTGGCTCCTGCTGTCAATAAGTACGATACAGGAACGGCAAACAGATATTATGAGATAATGGGATGGATACAGAGATAAATATAATATACCTAGGAGGATGGAAGTGAAGGCAATTATACTGGCAGCGGGCTATGCAACCAGATTATATCCGTTGACTAAGAATAAGCCGAAAGCGCTGCTTCCGGTCGGCAGCAAGCCGATTTTGGATCATATTATTGAAAATATTCTAAGCATTCCGGTAGTAGATGAAATATTTGTAGTAACAAATGAAAGATTCTATCAGCATTTTGCAGACTGGAAAAAAGAAAGCAATTATGAAGTTCCTATAACTGTTTATAATGACGGAACTACCAATAATGAAAATCGCCTGGGTGCCCTTGGTGATCTTAAGTTTGTTATCGACCGGGCAAATATAGAAGATGATATTATAGTTGCAGCCGGAGACAATTTAATGGACTTTTCCCTTAAGGCCTTGTATGACTTTTATGAGAAGGTCCAAAGCTGCTGCGTTTGTGTTAAAGAAGTAGAAGATCATGAAATCGAGAAAATGGCAATTGTTTTAATGGATGAGTCCAACCGGGTCACCGATTTTGAAGAAAAACCTAAAAACCCCAAGTCCAATCTGGGGGCTTTTGCTGTTTATATATACACAAAGGATACATTAAAACTTTTGGATGAATACTTAAGAACCGGCAATAACCCTGATGCTCCGGGCAATTTTCCCGCGTGGCTTTACAAACGGGTGCCGATTTACGCTTACAGGTTTAAAGGCAGCTGCTATGATATAGGAACCCATGATGCTTATGCAGAAGTACAGAAGCTGTATAAGGACAGATGATGACTTTTAGCAGGAGAGACGGTGTGTATTCATATTTTATGAAAGAAGCTCTTGAAGAGGCCAAAAAAGCATATGAATTGGATGAAGTTCCCATTGGCGCTGTTGTTGTTAAAGATGGAAAGATCATAGGCCGGGGGCATAATTCAAGGGAAAGGAAGCAGGATCCTACCTTGCATGCTGAGATCATTGCTATCAGACAGGCGGCGGCTGAATTAGGTTCATGGCGCCTGACGGACTGTGAACTTTATGTAACAATTGAGCCGTGCCCCATGTGTGCCGGGGCCATATTACAGTCAAGAATCCCCAGGGTGATCTATGGTGCCAGGGACCCCAAAGCGGGCTGTGCCGGCAGCTTATATAATTTGCTGGAGGATTCAAGGTTCAATCACAGGGCGGAAGTGGTAGAAGGAGTTTTGGAAGAGGAATGTGCTGAAATAATAAGGGGCTATTTCAGGCAAAAGAGAGGGAAGTAATTTCCCTGTTGAGAGCGGGCTCAATGTATGTTAAAATAATTAAGCGCGCCGGCGTATTTCAGCATATTTGACTGATTCCAAAAGAAAAAAATAAGGGCAAAAATATGGAGAGATGTCCGAGCTGGTTTAAGGTGCAGGTCTCGAAAACCTGTGTCGGTTCACCCCGACCGTGGGTTCGAATCCCACTCTCTCCGCCATTTTACTCGAAAACCCGCTCTTTAAGCGGGTTTTCTTGCTTGATACAGCTCATATCATCTTTATACATACCTTCCTATTACAATCCTGTATCTGTTTTTACGGGTCTGGTCTCCTATTTCAAGCACCCGTATGC
>JAAZHD010000451.1 GCA_012510895.1 Clostridiales bacterium | reverse complement strand
GGCATAAGCATGAGCGGGCTGGCAGAAATTCTGCTGGAGAAAGGCTGTAAAGTTTCCGGCTCGGATCTTAAGCAATCCGGACTGACAGAATGTCTTCAAAAAAACGGAGCTGTAATTTACCAGGGGCATGCACCTCAAAATGTCCATGGAGCGGATTTAATTGTATACACAGCAGCCGTCAAGGATGACAATGTGGAAATGATGGAAGCTAAAAAGCAGCAGATACCTGTTATGGACAGAGCTACACTGCTGGGTCAGATCATGGAAACATACCGGCATGCAATAGGTATTGCCGGCACTCATGGGAAAACCACCACCACTTCCATAATAGCTGTCATGATGTACCGGGCTAATCTTGATCCTACCATATTGGTAGGCGGAGAATTGGATGAAATCGGCGGCAATGTACATACCGGCAAAAGCGAAATCTTTATTACTGAATCCTGTGAATATATGGACAGCTTCCTGAAATTTTATCCCAAAATCGCCATTATTCTGAATATAGAAAAAGATCATTTGGATTATTTTAAAGGTATAAACCATATATATTCATCTTTCCTAAAATTTGCAAGGCGGGTCCCTGAATGGGGCACTGTCATCGGCTGCGGTGATGACCCTCTTGTAAGAAAGCTGATGGAGGAAGTAAACTGCAATGTTATTTCCTATGGAATAGACCGGCCGGCTGACTGGACAGCCAGCCGGATTACATACAACCAAAAGGGAGGCGGTTCTTCCTTCTATGTTGAAAATAAAGGAAGAGAGCTTGGCGAATTCACCATTAAATTGCCGGGTAAGCATAATATATATAACGCTCTTGCATCAATCGCAGCATGTGACCTGATGGGTCTGACCAAAGAACAGATGAAAAAAACTTTATCTGAATACGGCGGTATTCACAGGCGATTTGAAATTAAAGGAAGAACCGGTAAAAAAGCAATAGTTATAGATGACTATGCCCATCATCCGTCAGAAGTGAAGGCTACCATAAATGCTGCAAAAAACTATCCTCATAACAGGATATGGTGTGTATTCCAACCTCACACCTATACTCGCACCAAAGAACTTTTCAATGAATTCACAGATGCTTTTAGCGGCGTGGATCGGTTGATACTGGCTGATATCTATGCTGCAAGAGAGAAAGACCCCGGGAATATAAATTCCAAAATGCTGGCTGAGGCTATAGCGGAAAAAGGCATGAACAGCATATACATGTCCGGTTTCGAAGAAATAGCGGCCTATCTTAATGAACATAGTAAGCAGGATGACCTTATAATAACCATGGGAGCAGGAGATGTTTATAAGATCGGAGATATGCTGTTGCAGAATAAATAGCAGTCACCTCTTCGGTAAAAAAATCATAATATAAAGTGGTATCAGGATTTTATTATCCAAAAAGCTAAAAATGCACGAAGAGGGGTGCTGGATTCATGGATGATGTTAAAGGTTTCGGCAGCAGCGGCGGCAGTAATATACTTACCATCCTCATTATTCTGTTTCTGATAATGTTTTTATTCGGCGGTAAAGGATTCCGTCTGTTTGACGAAGAACAGTAAAAAAGACTAAAAGGGCTGAAAAGCCCTTTTTTATTGAAAAATTTGGCTTACATGACTTTTTCAATTTTGTTTAAAATAAAATTGAAGGAGTGATGAATGTGAAAACTTTCTTGGCGGTATGCATTGCGCTGCTAATATTCATTCCCGCTGTACCGGCGCAATCCGCTTATGACAGCAGCGAAGAAATTGCGATCCGCCAATTGATTAATAATCTTACTTTAAATAGCCTATGGACAGAAGAAGATATTCATTTAATGGCCAGAACTGTACACGGTGAGGCCAGGGGGGAAAATCATTTAGGGAAAGTGGCAGTCGCTTCTGTTATCCTGAATCGAGTGAATTCTCCTCAGTTTCCCAATACTATTAAGGAAGTAGTTTACCAGCCGAGGGCTTTTACCTGTGTAGATTACGGTCAGATTAACTTAAAACCGAATCTGGCTGCTTACCTGGCTGTATCCGATGCCATATTGGGAAACGATCCTACAAACGGCTGTCTCTTCTACATGAATCCCGAAATTGCTACCTCCAGGTGGATGCACCAGCGGGCATCTGCAAAACCCGTTACCGTTATAGGAAATCATGTTTTTATGCACTGACAAAACCTGAATGCATATAATAAATACCTCATGCAGTATTAAGGATCATAAGGGTGCTGTGCAGCATACGGCACCCTTATGAATTTACAATCAACACAAAACATTACAAAATATTCCTTGATTCCCGGACAAAACATATGCTATGCTGAAATTAACAGCTCATCTTAATACAATGCACATTCACATCAGTGGTATTTCACAAAAGTTTGAATATGGTTAAAAGGATATATGGTTAAAAGGAGGGTACCCCTCATGATTTCACTCGGCAGTCAAAGAGAGTTTTTTTGGGATGATTACATAATTGACACTGAAAAGACCACAGCTCCTCATGTAGTCCATCATCCGTTTCGAAAGGAAGTTGTCCTAAAACTTGATAAACCCTGGGAAGGTGATGGATGCGATTATTTCAATATAATATTTGACAAAAAACTGAATAAATATCGTATGTATTATCTGGGCTGGGAAATGCTGAATCCCGAGGAAACAGAGCATAAAACAAATGCTATTCATGTATGCATGCTGGAAAGCCGGGACGGTATGCATTGGGAACGCCCCAACCTAGGTCTCTATGAGTTTGAAGGCAGCAGAGATAATAATATTGTGCTGATGAAAACCGAGTTTCCCGGTCTGGCCAGTATAGACAATTTTTTTGTAACTATAGATGAAAACCCTGATCCTGTTGTCCCTGAACGATACAAGGCCGCTATGCTCTATCAAAGACGGGAAAAGGACGGCACTCCCTACCGCGCCCTTTATTCTTTGGTCAGCGATGACGGCATCCATTTCCGACACCATGGAATCATTACGGAAAAAGGACGTTTTGATTCCCTGAATGTAGTGCAGTGGTATCCTAAAACAGGACTCTATCACTGTTATATTCGGGATTTTCATCATCCAGCAGATGATAAGGGCATGTATCGTGACGTGGACCTCTCTGAAGAACATTCCCTTAACGAAGCCGTCCGGGATATCCGTGTTCTCACCTCAAAAGACTTTATACACTGGACAGAGCCGCGTATGATACAGTTCAACGATGTGGAGGACCATCCTTTGTATACAAGCTGTGTTGCCCCCTATCCACTGAATAAAAACATTTTGGTGGGCTTACCGACCCGGTATGTGG
>JAAZHD010000050.1 GCA_012510895.1 Clostridiales bacterium | reverse complement strand
CGGATCAGGCCCCAGCCAGTTTCACATGGGCAGTCTGACTCACCGCAATAAAAGCAGTGGGTAGAGTCACTCATGCAAAAGATAACAGCGCCTCCCAAGTGTTTGTTTTCCATAAGTAGTGGTAAGAGTTGAGCAAAGAATGCAGCCTGCCCTTCTTCGGTATGTGGAATATCATTTTTTACCGGCCATTTTTTGAGAATATGAGGCATACTACTCATCACACAGTTCAGCCTGTCCTCTGGTGCACATGCCTTAACTCTATCTGCAATTCGCTCGGGCAACATATCAATCAATGAACCCAAATCGGATATTGCATTCTCAATGCTGTCAAAACCGAGTGTTTTGAGGCATGCAACCGCTTCAGCTTCTGGATCCTCCATCATATCGCCTTTTGAGGCAAAACCAAACTCCATGAGGATAATGGGTTTTTGAAGGATGCTATAATAATGGTCAATCTTTTCACAGTAGGTATCCGGCCCGCCACTACTCCAGGTACCATCATATAAATCCAGACCTATATAATCGCAGCCGCCTGTTTCCTCTTCAATCTGCATGCAAAGGGAAAGCCATTCATTGTTCAGGCTGTTGTGTCCCACGGCTGCTGACGGATTTCCCTGTTTGATGCCTTTTATACTTGCAACTAAAAAATCTTTGGCTTGTATTACATTGAGGGGTGCGCGAAAACCCTGTATGTGCATCTCATTGGTCGCCTGCCAGCAGATCTTGATATCTTTAAAATCTTCGGCTAAGAAAGCACAGATTTCTGTAACCTGAGCCAGACCTTCCCGGGTAGTTAAATCTATGCCTGCTTGTATAAACATGAACGGGTAGGGTGTTATACAGATATTTGAGATCCCGTTTGCATCAAACATTCTGCTGCTTTTCTTAAAATCCAGATAGTGCTGTGAAAGCTTACCATCCGTGTCGAAGGGGAAAGGAACATCCCGTCTGACCCATTCGATTCCCGCTTCCTTGAGCAATGCTAGGTTGTCATTTGGTTGGCAGATGCCTTTGATAAATCCACCTGTCTTTTTATAAAGAGCTTGTAGATTATTGCTGCTCATTTATAATTACCCCTTTTTATGCTTGATGCTCCGTCAAATATAGTATATGAGGGATTGAAGTATCAAAATAAACCGTTAAATAAAAAAATACAGTATTTATTTAGGAATTGTTATTATCGGGAAAAAGGTAATAATTCAAACCTATAGTTTTTGGACTTCAAATAACGTATAATTTCGGGCAAAGCTTCCACTGTCGTAGTTTTACCGGGTGCATCATGCATCAGGACAACAACGCTGCTTTTACTTCCAATAGTATCTTTAAACCTTTTTACAAGTTTAGCCGGAGGTTGTGGTTTAACCTCTTCAGCATCACCATTTATACAATTCCAGTCTACATACAGGTATCCTGCTTTATTTACAGCCTTTCTGAATGGCGCCCGTTTTTTACCAAAGGATCCACCGGGGAATCTGGTGAGTATAAATGGTTTATCATCACCCAGAATTGACTGTAAAACCTTTTTGGTTCTATCCAATTCATTTAAGTAATTTTCAGTTTTTTTGTATATGCGTCTGAAGACGTGGGAATACGAATGATTGCCAATTCCGTGTCCTTCCTCGTATATCCTTTTGATCAAACCGGGATACTGCTCAGCATTGGAACCAAGTACAAAGAAGGTGGCTTTAACTTCTTCCTCTGCAAGTATATCAAGAATTTTCGGTGTAATACTTGGGGCAGGCCCGTCATCAAAAGTGAGGTAGACTACCTTATCTTCTCCAGGTCTGTAAATATTGTTCAATTCTTTCTGCCATGCGTCTATGTCAATTTCATCACTATCGTCTTGTTCTTTCTGTGCGTCAGTGGCATTATCTTCATCTTCCGCATCGTCAGTTGATTGTGTATCTTCTGTATTTTCATTCTCATCTGTATTCTCAGTTTCTTCATTCTTGTCTGGAATATTCTCCGAAGATGAATTTTGCTTGTATCCTTCTACGATGATATTGCCGGGCAATACTGTACTGCTGATATTCCCTATGCTATGTACTGATCCCTGAAGGACAGGTTTGACAACTTCTTTAACAGGTTCCTCAGATTCTGGTTCAGGTTCAGGATCTGATTCCTGCTCAGGATTTTGATAAGTATCCTGGTCCGGATTTTGGGAAACGGGTATATATGATTGGTTGTTTTCTGATTTCGAAAAGGCAGGTTCCATAGCGATGGATATGTCTGTAAAATCAAACAGGGAAAAACTTAACATTGATAGGATAAATAATACCTTGATTGGTGTTAACTCATATTTCTTAACCCAGCCCCCGCGCACATTGATTCCCCTTCTATATATTGTTTTATGTCTCTGTTTATACCTTCATTATAATCGCATAAAAAAACAATTTGTATCATTTTTCTAAAATTTAATAATATTTCACATTGACTTAATAATTGTAATAAAAAAGAAATAAAGTCAATTTGTGACCAATAAGTGCATTTGAATTT
>JAAZHD010000450.1 GCA_012510895.1 Clostridiales bacterium | reverse complement strand
CGAACGTACTAATCGTGTAATATAAGCCATAGGATATAGTGCCAATGTTATAACGGGTAATACCAGCCCTGCGGTGGTGGACCCATTTGCAGGAAAAATACCCAGCTTTATTGCAAAAAAAACTAATAACAGAGAACCCATAATAAACGATGGCATCGACACAAAGGCTGTAGTAATTACCATAATAATTTTATCTATTAATTTATTTCTTTGTAAAGCGGCTGCAGCACCCAAGACTATTCCCGAAACCAATGCAATAGATGCTGCAATGAGACCTAGTTTTATTGAAGTTCTCATGCCGTCTTTTATTATGTCCACTACATCACGGCCGCGTTGTTTTAAGGATGGACCAAAATCAAATCTGGTTACAATATCTTTTAAATATGTGAAGTATTGGGTAAGTAAAGGCTTATCCAAACCGTATTTTGCTTCCAATTGCTTTATGACAGTCTCAGAAACTGCCTTCTCGCCCAGGAATGGGCCGCCAGGAACAGCACGCATAATAAAAAATGACAATGTTATAACCACCCAAACCGTCAAAGCAGCAAGGGCAAGTCTTTTTAATATATAGAATAATAGTTTAGTGTTCATACCCAACCCGCCTTGTATTTTTTCTATCATTCGCTGATATTAATATGCTTAATAATAGTATATACATTTATAATATCCATACAATAGAAGATAGTATAACAGCCATAAAACAAATTGTCAAATGCAATATTTGGACACCCCGAACATAAGGCATCTAAAATATATATGCTCATTTTAGATGCCTTGATATATAAATATACACGTGCGAAGGTGTTATTCTACTCCTTTACTCTCTTTATTATTTGACTCAAACAGACAACGGGTTTCCAGAACAGGTTCTACAAAAAGAACTCCTTTTCCCGGTTTCTCCAAATTAAGCCCTTTTGTTATTGCTTCTACTACCTTATCAACCAGTTCTTCCGGTGTCAAGATAGTTACCAGTTCTTTTTCAGGCTCTATTTCTACTCCGAATAATTTAGTAGCTATTTCAGCACCGGCTCCTCTGCCGTGCAAAATAGTACCTCCGCGCACACCGGCTTTACGTGCAATATCCATAACTTCATCTGCCTTACCCCGGTCTACTATAACAGTCAGTTTTTTAAACATTAGTATTTCCTCCCTGTGTTTCACAACAATACCATCAATCTTTGTATTACCTTCTATTGGCGGCTCTAAATTCCCTAGTGCCAGCAAGATGGGCGTTGTAAATGCTATACCATGGCCGGGCTTTTCCATGTTTAGTTCTCTGCTGAAATAATCCAATATCTCATTTACTCTTTCCTTGCGTATATAAAAACTCACAACTTCCCTTTTCTGGCTTTTAATACCAAGCAAATTTAAAACTACAGATGACTTTACAGTACCTCTTCCAATCATTGCAATACCACGGCCAATTCCTATTTTTTTTGCAAGACGCACACATCTGGCACTCTGATTTTCATTTAGAATAAGCGTAAGCAATCGATCCTTGTCAGCATAGGGAGCTATTGTCTGATTGTACATTGTTAACCTCCAATATTCTTCATTTCAACAGCTATTTTGGCCTTCCGTGTTTTTGCCTGATAAAGTGCACCTAAGATCTCAAGTGCAACTATGGGCATCATTGCAACTATGGCAATCATACCGAATCCGTCTGACACAAGATCCGCTGTAGGTATCTGTGCCGCCACACCTTGTACAAAGGCTAATGAGAAAGTCGCAGTCATGGGACCTGATGCAACGCCGCCTGCATCAAACGCCATGCCTACAAAAAGTTCTGGAACAAAAAAAGATAAGAGTACAGAAAGTCCGAACCCTGGTACTAAATACATCCATAGCTTCAGACCTGGCATCAAAATTCTCAAAACAGACATAAATATAGATAATCCTACCGCTACCGAAAGAAACAACAGAACAAGTATTCGCCTGACAGAACCTCCTGTAACTTCTTCAACTTGATTTGTTAATACATGGACAGCAGGCTCGGCTAATACGGTTGTTAAACCAAGCAGCAACGCTACTAATAAAACCGGGATTTGAGAATCCATTCCGGCAAGCTGTATTCCCACCTGAGTACCAACTGCCA
Organism: Clostridiales bacterium; assembly: GCA_012510895.1. GTDB lineage: Bacteria > Bacillota > Clostridia > Caldicoprobacterales > DTU083 > JAAZHD01. Next base: position 1,895 of record JAAZHD010000450.1, on the reverse strand, counting down.
TAAAACCTCCGTTTACACCCAATAGGAATAATACCAAACCTAAAAAAGTTATTACCAATCCTCTTGATATATCAATAACCTGACGTTTATTATGCTTGAAAACAAATACTTGATAAATTATGTATACTATTATAATAGGTAAAAGGGAAATAAATGCATCCAAGGCAATAGTAAAAAATTTGGAACTGTACGCTTCAAATAAGGTTTGTCTGGCAATTGTCACATCCGGCAGTTTGCCTTCCAATTTGTCTATACCGAGTATCATACCAGCTATAAGCACTCCTAGAATAGCACCTGTGGAAGATATGCCAACCAAGCCGAAACTGTCGGCTTCACTCTCTCTACTGTCCTTTTTCATGGCTGATATTCCGCCTGCAATTCCTAACATAAACGGAACGGTTATAGCACCTGTAGTCGCACCAGAAGCATCGAATGCAATAGCAATAAAGTCACTGGTTGAAAACAGAGATAGAATGAAAATCAAACCGTAAGCAGCAGTAAACACATATTTCATTCGAACACTCTTTATAATTCGCAGCATACCCAGCGTCATCATGGTGCCTAAACCCAAGGATACAACCACCACCATGAGTGTTTTATCAAACTGTCCACTTGTGACAGAGCCTACCTGAGCTGCAAGTATATGTAGATCGGGTTCAGCATATGAGATAAAAAAGCCCAGTATAAGACAAATCGTCAAAACTACAGCCAGGCCTTTTGAATGGCCGAGACTGTTACCTATGTAATGTCCTACCGGGTCAAGACCCTGATCGATGCCAAACAAAAAAATGGTTAGCCCTATGATTACCAACAATGAGCCCAAAAGAAAAGCATTCAACATGGATGATTCCAGCGGGCTGATAGTGAAATGAAGTGTAAGTACTATAAGAGTAACTGGCAGGACTGAAGCAAGAACTTCCTTCAGTTTGGCTATTAGTTCACTCAAATCATCACCTCTCTCTTTGATTTAGGTATTATAAGAAATATGTGTCCTGCATTTAAAATTCATGCCAGGCGGGTTAAACCCACTTGGCATACTTTTTTACTATTCTTATCATATCTTCCCATGATGCTTCCATATCGGAAACAAGTTTAAACTGGGTACGGCAGCGATCTACATTGTGTCCTTCCCTGTGTATCTTAAAATATGTGTCACCGGACAGATAGTCAGTAAGGAACCTCATACCGCATTCAAGTGTCATTAACTTTGCGCCCATAGGCAGGTTTTCTATTTCATAAGAATTCAGAACATCTCCTGCTACTTCCAAGTAGCCTTTAGTATATACTTCAAATAACTCCAATTCAAAATTCACCTTGGAAAGATCACGTTCGTCTTCCGCTGCATATGTGGCTCCGAATCTAATCGAATCACCATAATCATAAAGTGACAATCCTGGCATACCTGTATCCAGATCTCTTACACATATACCTTCCCTGGTATGTTTATCAATCAGTACATTGTTCATTTTGGTATCATTATGAGTAACCCTTAAAGGAAGTTTACCTGCCTTTTGCAGGTTAATTAACTTATGTGTATCCTCTTCTCTTTTCAGGACAAATTCAATTTCATCAGCTACATATTTTGCCCTGTTCAGAATATCCTTTTCCAATGCTTCTTTAAATTTTTCAAATCTGTCAACAGTATTATGGAAGTTGGGTATAGTCTCATGCAGAGTTTCAGCCGGATAGTCAGCTAAAAGCATCTGGAATTTGCCAAACGCTTTCGCTGAATGATAAAAATCTTCTTTGCTTTTTACCTGATTATATGTAACAGTGTCCTCCACAAAGTGGTAACATCTCCAGTATTCTCCTTTACTGTCCACATACCAGTTTCGGCCATCCTTTGTAGGAATCAGATTTAATGTTTCCCTCATAGGATCTCCGCCATTTTTCTT
>JAAZHD010000449.1 GCA_012510895.1 Clostridiales bacterium | reverse complement strand
GCTTAATACCACTCCCAGTTATGCCTTTGACAACACTACCCCTGAAGCTGAGATAATGTTCAACCACGGCATCCACGGATTGCAGGATCTCTGCAATTTATTAAAGCGGAACCATAAGGAATACCATATTGAAACAGGTCATTGGCTGAAGTCTGATGTCATAGACCGGGTTGCCTCATGGGCCAGGGCTGCAAAAATGGCTTCAAAAATAAAAACATCCAGAATAGGCATACTGGGCATGCCTTTTAAGGGGATGGGCGACTTTGCCGTGCCTTTTGATGAATTAAAGAAAAACATAGGAATAAATACCATTGAATTTGATTTAGATGATGGCAGGGTCTTGGCAGAAAGTATTTCCGAGAAAGAAATACTGGAGGAGATGGAAGCTGACAGGAAGCAGTTCATTACTGCTGACATTAACGAAGGAACCCACTACAAGTCTGTCAGGGCAGGCCTTGCCCTGCGCAAATGGATAGACCAAAGTGATCTGGACGGGTTTACGGTTAATTTTTTAAGCATAAGGAAGGATTCTCCCATAAATGTCATGCCCTTCCTGGAGATAGAGAAGCAGATGGCAAGAGGAATCGGCTATGCCGGCGAGGGAGATGTGCTGACTGCTGCCTTGTCCGCTGCCCTGGCATCCGGGTTTGAAGAAACATCATTTACGGAAATGTTCTGCCCGGACTGGAAAAGCAATACCATATTCCTAAGCCATATGGGAGAGATGAATATTTCCCTGACCTCATCAAAGCCTGAGCTTATAGAAAAGGACTTTCCCTATACCGATGCAGACAACCCGGCCGTAGCAAGCGGCTTATTCAAACCTGGCAGGGCGGCTATAGTAAACCTGGCTCCTGCCCCGGATGGAGGCTATGCCCTGATCATTGCAAAAGGAGAAATGATAGATATAAGCGGTGAGGATATGCTGAAAAACAGCATACACGGCTGGTTCAGAACTGATTCCGGCATAGAGGATTTCCTGACGGAGTTTTCAATGGCCGGGGGAACACATCATTCAGTTTTGTGTTATACAACTGAAGCGGATATTATAAAGAAGTTCGGTAAACTTATGGGCTGGGATACTGTGCTTATTTAATGCACATTAATTAATTCACCCATGATTTAAACAGAATATTTGAGTGAAATAACATTTAAAAGCCGTGAACAAAACAGATTCATGGCTTTTTATTTGTATTGGCGTAATAAGGCCTCAATGTTTAGGATAAACATAATAAAATTTCATACAAGCCAAAATAGATGAAATTTTTTGAAAATAATAGAGGAAAAAAAGATTTAATGGAGAATATTAACAATACGCATTCAACTAACCAAAAAACCAAACAAATATTTGCATACCATATACTGTCCGATTAATGTGTTATTATAATTATTACAGGAGGCACTGTAATGAGCAAGGTATCAATGATGTTTAAAGTGATATCTTTATTGCAGACACAATATATTATAAGTGCTTCGGAGATGGCAAGGATTCTGGAAACCACTCCACGAAGCATTAAATACTATATTGAAAGTTTGCGTATGGCAGAGGTCCCAATAGAAGGTTTGAGTGGAAAAAGCGGAGGCTACTTTTTAAGCAAAGAATTCTGGTTTTCGACTCCAGGCTTAGATGAAGCGGAATACAGTGCTTTACTGCTGGCTGAGGAATTCTTGAAAAAATCAAATGGTTTCATATATGAAAATGAAATTCGGACAGCCTTTTCCAAGATCAAGGCAGCTCAAGGTGAAATAATGGGCAATTCGAACTTTATTGATAGAAGTGATATTGCCGACAGTCGTGGTAAAACAGATATTGCCCATCAAAACAAGAAACTCATCTCAATTATACAAAAAGCAATTTTTGATAGAAAGCGCATTTTGATACATTACAACAATCCATTAAAGAAAGAAAAAACAATTAGAAAAATAGATCCATACAATCTGATATTCAGAGAGTTTTCGTGGTATGTTATAGGGTTTTGTCACTTAAGGGAACAAGTCCGTATGTTTAAGCTGATGAGAATTAAAAAAATAGAATGTTTGGAAGAAAACTATCAGATACAATCGGGCTACAATATGCAAAGCTATCTGAAAGATACCTTTACTCTGATTAAAGGCAGAGAATCAATCGTAGAAATACAGTTCTTTCATCCGGCTTCTGTGTGGGTTTCCGAAAAACTATGGCTTCCTACGCAAAAAATAGTACATTTAGAAGATGACTCCATTATATTTACAGCCAAGGTAGACGGATTAAAGGAAATAAAAAAATGGGTTCTAGGCTTTGGCAAACTGGCTAAGGTGCGAAAACCTAGAGAATTAATTGAGCAAATCATGGAGGAGATTAATGAGGTACAAGAACATTATAAACCGTAATTGCCGGAATTAAGCTGTTTAAAAAGGAGTTGATTGGGATAAAAACCAGACTATCGATAGCAGCGCGCTCTATTTGGGCAAAGAAAAGCAACAAAAATGGGGATTTGTTCTGGCTCCCTTTATTGACTCATATGACAGATTCAGCATTGGTTGCCAGGAAGTTATGGAGCCATTGGCTTTCTGATGGTATCAGGAAGGTTTTTACTGAGGGAACCAATGGTACTGAAGCAGATGCAAGAAAACTCTTTATATTTGCAGCTGCAATACATGATTTTGGGAAAGCAACACCTGTATTTCAAGCAAAAAAAGCTTTCCCTCCAAGTCGTGAATTAGATGAATACATAGAAGGACAAATAATAGCTTCGGGTTTACCCATACGACCATTTAGTGATTTTCATAATGCAAATAAAACCCCCCACGCCTTGGCAACTCAGTTTTTGTTATTGCAAGCAGGGTGTCCGGACAATATAGCTG
>JAAZHD010000448.1 GCA_012510895.1 Clostridiales bacterium | reverse complement strand
TATACTTCCAGTATACGATGCCCTCAACAATTCGAAAATAAAACATGTTTTGACCCGCTTTGAACAGGGAGCTGCCCATGCGGCCAGCGGCTACGCCAGAGTTTCAGGCAAGGTTGGCGTGTGCATGCTTATGAAGAAAAAGTCATTAAAACCTTGCAGCTCATTCGAGGCGTGATACCTCTAGAAGTAAAACAAACATTTTCCACTGATGAAATGTTTCGTGAAGCTTTAAGATCAGGAATGGTTAAAAATGGTGATCTGGTTGTAATAACTGCTGGAGTGCCCGTAAATGTAACAGGAACAACTAACCAGATTCGCGTCCACGTGATATAAAGAGTATAATTGCTAACTCTAATACATTTTCCACATGTTAGAACAGGATGAACAACACCAGAGAACTGCCAATTAAATATGCAGTTCTTTGGTGTTGTTCTTTGACATCGCCATTGAATAATATATAACGACAATTTTTTAGCTGTCATAAACTTTAACATTATACTTACTAAGGGTTGTATGCCAGTCTTGATCAAGGAGTCTATCAGTAATAATAGCGTGTATTTTCCGGAAATGACAAATATGATAAAAAGATGTCCTTCCAAATTTTGAATAATCTGCCACGACATACGTTTTATTGGACCTTTCAATTATATGCTGCCGAACCTGAGCTAGATATTCGCTAGAATCAGTGATGTGATTCTCCAAGGATAAAGAACGACATGATATAAAAGCAACATCAACGTAATACTGATTTATTGAGTGTATTGCACCGGGCCCTATAAAGGACATGGTACGCTGAGAGAGTTCACCGCCGGTTCCAATGAGCTTTATGTTGTCGTAATTAGATAAAATTGTCATTATTTTTAATGAATCAGTTAGCACGGTTATCTTCATTTTGCACAAGGCTCTTGCAATGTATGCTGCAGTGGATGAGGAATCTAAAAAAACGGAATCTCCGTTATGTACAAATTTGATACATTTTTCTGCAATATTTTTTTTACTTTCCACATGATTGGCTTCGCGGAGGGAGTAATCTATTACATTTAAAGTTCCTTCCTGAATAAAAGCTCCCCCATATGTGCGTATAAGGACACCTTCTTTTTCTAATAAATTAAGGTCTCGCCGAATGGTTTCTTCTGTGACATTGAACTCCTTTGAAAGCTCAGATACTGTTATACTCTTCTTTTCTGCCAGAATATTTTTGATATAATTTCTCCTCTCGATCGGCAGCATATATAGACTCTCACCCCGGTATGCTTTTTTAATTCTAATTAGGCAATATGATATTTTCAATGTTTAATATATCAAAGTGATTGTAAATGGTCAATATTGTTTTTTGAAAATGTTGGTTTTGATATAAATTCAACATAAAAACAAATAAAATACCTCATAAATATGGAAATTATGAAAGGAATAAAAAGAATTTGCAAGAAATACAGAAAAAAACAAAGAACATATTTGTATAAATACTTTGATGTCAAGAATTTGCGGTGTTATAATTTAATCAATAAACACTATAAAATTTATAAACAATGTTCACATAATTATTTATAAAAACGCTTTTATCAATATTTAATGATAAGCTCAATCTAACCAAAATTCGATAGGGAAGTAGGGGGAATACTATGTTATTACAGGAAACCAGAGAAGAAATAGTTGTTTATGGGAAAAAGCTACTCGAATCCAACTTAACCAGGGGTACGGGAGGAAACATTAGTGTATTTGATAAGGAAACAAACTTGATGGCAATAACTCCGAGCGGTATTGATTATTTCAAAATTCAACCTGAACAGATCGTATTGATTGATGTGAACACAGGGGACATTGTTGATGGAAATAGCGTGCCCTCAAGTGAATGTGAAATGCACCGGATTTTATATAAGTACAGGACCGATATCAATGCAGTTATACATACCCATGCACCCTTTGCAACTGCAGTTTCTTGTTTAAACCAATCTTTACCAGCTGTCCATTACCTGGTAGCTTTTGCAGGTATAGATGTGCGATGTGCACCTTATGCCAGCTACGGAACTGTCGAACTGGCAAAAAACGCCTTTGAAGCAATGAAAGACAGAAAGGCTTGCTTATTGGCTAATCATGGTATGCTAGCTGCTGGTGTTAATCTTGCTGAAGCATTTACTGTTACCGAGATAATTGAATTTTGCTGTGAAATATATTATCGAGCCAAGTCAATGGGCGAACCTGTCATTTTGCCGGAAGCAGAAATGGTGTACATGATGGACCGCTTTAAACATTACGGACAGCCTGTTAAGAATGGGAATAGATCCAAAAAAATTTGAAGGGAGGTGACATAATGAGAGCGTTGTTAACTGCCGAAGTAAGTTCTAAAGCCAAAGAACTGGAAAATTGGCTTGATGTAGTATACGCTGGATGGTATAGAGATGGAGTTATTCTAAGTGAAGATGAAATAGCCAAATTAGTAGCTGATAACAACGTAGATATCATAATAACAAGTTACGATCCAATTACAAAAAAAGTAATAGACAGCTCGCCGAATCTTAAATTAATAGTATGTACTCGTGCAAATCCGGTAAATGTTGATGTAGAATACGCTAGAAAGAAAAACATTTTAATATGTTATGCACCGGGAAGAAATTCTACCTGCACTGCAGAATATACTGTAGCGCTGATGCTATCAATTACAAGAAAAATTCCAATGGCTTATGCGGCTTTAAAAAGTGGCAAACACCTCGCTAAAAATCATGAAAACAAAACCCTTAGTGGATTGAGACGGGATGTAACCTGGTCCCTGAGTCATGAATCGCCCTATGTCTTATATAAAGGAAATCAACTTTATGGAAAAACATTGGGAATAGTCGGTTACGGCAGTATTGGGCGCAAAGTTGCAGCAATATGCAAAGCCTTTGGAATGAAGATATTAGTATACGACCCTTATATATCAGACGCCGATGACGATGATGTTGTTTTTACTGCAACGCTAACGGAATTAGCTGAACAGGTTGATATTTTAACAGTTCATTGTAAAGATGTCCCGGAAACATATCATTTAATTGACAAGTCCGTATTTAGCTCCATGAAGAAAACTGCATACTTTATCAATACTTCCAGGGGTTGCATCGTAGATGAAGAAGCATTAATAGAAGCTTTGCTCAATAATGATATAGCAGGAGCTGCGCTAGATGTGTTCGATAAAGAGCCGCTTTCTGCAGACCACCCATTTATATCAAAGTGCAAAAATATCGTCATAACTCCTCACATCGCAGGAGCTACTTATGAAGCCATAGAGAATCATACCGAACAATTGCTGACAGATATAAAAAACTTTTTACATAAGAAGCCATTGGTATACGAGTATAAACTTTAATACAGGCAGTGAACAACGCTGGTAGTCGATTGTCCGGAATTGCATATCATAAACAAACTTTTCAAATATATCATTATAAAAAGGGGGAATAACGTTTTGAGCAAGAAAATCTTGTGTTTAGTTTTAATAGGAATGTTGTTGTTTACATTAGTTGGATGCGGTGGTGGGAGTAACCAAAGCCAAAGCGGCGAAAGTGCGGATGAAGGGCCTCAAGGTGAGCCAATAAAGATAGGATACATTGGAGCATTAACAGGAGAAACAGCATTGTGGGGGCAAGCCGGTTTAAATGGAATGCTCTTAGCAGAACAGGATATTAATGACGCTGGAGGAATCTTGGGCAGGCCTGTAAAAGTTGTACCATATGACGGGAAGGGTGAACCTCTAGACTCGGTGAATGCTTTGAACAAACTAATAGATCAAGATAAGGTTGTAGCTGTTGTAGGTACAAACTTTTCAAGTTGTAACATTCCCATGGCTTCAGTAGCAGATGACAAAAAGGTTCCGGTAATTGCTACAGCTGCTTCAAGTCCTCTTGTAACTGTGGATGAATCTGGCAAATTACACCCCTATTCCTTTAGAATAGGTTTTACCGACCCATTCCAGGGCCGCGTCATAGCTTCCTTTGCTTACAATAGATTAAGTATACGAAATGCAGCGGTTCTAACAAATATTGCTGACGCATATTCTACAGGAATAACAGAGTATCTGGTAGAAGAATTTGAGCGACTTGGTGGCAATATCGTTGCTAGAGAAAATGCTTCTTCAGGAGACAATGATTTCCGTGCTCAGCTGTCAAAAATTAAAGATGCTCAACCGGAAGCATTGTTTGTTCCTTGGATATATAAAGATGTAGCACTTATTGTAAAACAAGCTAGAGAACTAGGTATAGATGCAGTATTTATTGGTGCAGATGGCTGGGATTCACAAGATCTTCCTCAGCTGGCCGGCGATGCTATTGCAGGCGGATATTTCTGCTCGCGGCCTGCGTTCAATACTCCTGCAGCACAGGAATTTGCTAAAAGATATGAAGAGGTTTATGGTATCACAGCAGAGGCGGAATGTTTGTTTGGTTATGATGGTCTAATGTGGATTAAAGAGGTAATTGAGAGAGAAGGAGCAGCTGACAGCGAGAGCATACGCAATGGTTTAGAAAACACCACTCATTTCGAAGGGTTATTAGGAGCTATGTCCATCGATCCAGCAACGCATGATCCCGTCAGAGATGCTGCTATCTTCAAAATAGAAAATGGGGCAATTTTCTTTGTTGAACTACACGTTCCTGAAAATTAATTTGAAGAATTAATTTATTTCAGACTTTCCATACCAGACCTTCTTAGTCCGGTATGGAAAGTCTGAAGATAATCAATTTGAAACCTAATCTCTAATAAAATAATTCCTACAAATTTTTAGACACCATATAGGAGTGGTTATAATGTTTATTCAACAGTTAGCAAACGGGATTTCGGTCGGTGGTATATATGCACTAATGGCAACTGGATATGCACTAATTTATAGTTTGTTGGGGTTTTCTAACTGGGCCCATGGCGAAGTAGCAATGATCGGTGCTTATATTGCGATTATATCCGTATTAAATGCAAAGTTTCCACTACCTATTGCAATTATTATAGGAATAATAATTGCGGGTGTTTTTAGCTTCATCAATGAAAAAATAGCTTACAAACGGATAAGAGATAATAAATCGCCGACCATGTTCTTGATGATCGCAGCAATGGGACTGTCAACAACATATCAGAATGCAGCGACAAATATTTTTGGAGCTAAATTCAAAATATTTCCCGGTTTATTTGCCGTTGCATTTCATATAGGAAAGATAACCATTGGTTCCCTTGATTTGATATCTCTCATCGTATCTTTAGTCTCTCTAGTAGTGTTGGATATAACGATTAATCACACAAAAGTAGGTCTGGGCATACGTTCGGTGGCTTCAAATTCATATACTGCAAGTTTGATGGGAATCAATGTCGATAGGTATATTTCACTTGTGTTTTTGGTTGCGGGTATGTACGCAGGTTGTGCTGGCATTTTACTTGGCATGAAATATACTGTCTATCCAACTATGGGAAATGTTGCATTAAAGGCATTTATATCATCAGTATTGGGAGGCCTGGGAAGTGTAAGGGGAGCTATAATTGGTGCTTTAGTTATCGGTATAATGGAAACCATGGTAACTGCATACCTAAGCTCTGGCCTCCGAGACCTGTTTACATTTATGTTGCTGGTGATAATTCTGTTAGTTAAACCCTCCGGTTTGATGGGTGTCCATGTGGAAGAGAAAGCATAGAAAAGAGGTGCATGCATGAGTAGTTATGTAGAAGGAGTAGCTATTTTACTAGGATTAAATATAATTGCAGTTTTAGGTGTGTCCATATTAACCGGATTTACCAGACTCTTTTCTTTTGGAAATGCGGGCTTTATGGCCATCGGAGCATATGGTTCGGCAATCTTGACCACTAAGTATGGAATTCCCTTCATACCTGCGATCATTATAAGCGCTGCCTTTTCGGGGCTTATTGCATATTTGATAGGTGCGCTAACTTTAAAATTGAGAGGAGATTATTTTCTTATTGCAACGTTAGGTTTTGGTGAATCTGTGCGGGTTCTTTTTGCGTATATAGAACCGATTACAGGTGGTGCTCGAGGTTTTACTGCTATACCCAAATATACCAATTTTTATATAACTGCCATTAGTGTGGTAATAGCCTTTATCTTTGCATGGAATTTAGTTCATTCAAAAACAGGGCGTGATCTCATCGCCGTTAGAGAACAGGAAGCAGCCGCTGAAGCGGTTGGGATAAATACCTTTGCCAGTAAACAATTGGCCTTTGTAATTAGTGCAGTATATGCCGGTTGGGCTGGAGCCCTTTATAGTCATAATTTAACATTTATTACGCCGGAAATGTTTAACCTGGCTAAATCTGCGGAACTCACTATTACTACAGTTATAGGTGGCCTTGGTAGTCTAACCGGATCCGTATTAGGCACATTGCTGGTGACATTACTGCCGGAGCTATTTAGAAGCCTGGCTTCCTATAGAATGCTTATATATGGTATCGCAGTAGTTGCAGTGATTGTCCTAAAACCCGATGGCTTATATGGATACCGCGAATTTTCCATCAACAGGATAATTTCCTATTTGAAAAAAGTATTTGTTAAAGCCCCGAAGAAGGGAGCGGATATCGTTGAACGAAATACTTAAGATAGAGAAATTAAGCAAATACTTTGGAGGAGTTAAAGCTGTTCACAATTTTAATCTCTCTCTTCAAGAGGGTAAAATACATGGCTTAATAGGACCAAATGGAGCAGGGAAGACCACTATCTTTAATTTAATAACAGGGATTTACAAGCCCATGGACGGAAATATTATTTTCTGTAATCAGGACATTACCGGGAAAAAACCTTATTCCATAGCTAGATTGGGCATAGGAAGGACCTTTCAAAATATAAAACTCTTTGCAAATTTAACCGCTTTGCAAAACGTTATAATTGCAGGCAATCAGGACATCACATATAATTTGCTGGAATCCTTTTTAAGAACCGTCAAGTTTCGAAAAGAGGAGAAATCCCTTCGCGAAAAAGCAATGATGTTACTGGAAACCGTTGGGTTGGCAGATATGGCGGATAAAATGGCAAGCAACCTTCCTTACGGTCATCAAAGAAAACTGGAAATAGCACGTGCACTGGCACTAAATCCCCGATTATTGCTCCTCGATGAACCGGCAGCCGGTATGAATACAGAAGAATCGAAGGAACTGGTTACTTTTATTTATGATATAAAAGAAAGGTTTAATTTGACGATATTGATCATTGAACACCACATGGATGTAATTTCGAACTTGTGTGACGAATGCACAGTCCTTAATTTTGGCGAGACTATTTGCAGAGGATGTCCTTCAACAGTGAAAAGAGACCGCCTTGTGATAGAAGCATATCTAGGGGAGGAATACGTATGCTGAAGGTAGAGAACCTGTCGGCTGCTTATGGGGGAATTAAAGCTGTAAAAAATGTTTCCCTTGAAGTCAAAGAAGGGGAAGTTGTTTCGGTGCTTGGAGCGAACGGGGCGGGAAAAACGACTCTGCTTAAATGCATCTGCTCTGCAATGAAAAAGTCAGGAGGCAATGTGTTTTTCAATGGGAAGAAAATGCCGGAAAAACCACATGACGTAGCGAAAATGGGGGTTGTGTTAGTTCCGGAAGGGAGACTGATTTTCACGAATCTGACGGTCTATGAGAATCTGATGGCCGGCGCATATTTATGTAATGATAAAAAGGAAGTACAGGATAATTTGGAAAGAGTATATAATCTGTTTCCGATTTTGAGGGAAAGAAAAAACCAGTTTGGGGGGCATTTGTCTGGAGGCGAGCAGCAGATGCTAGCCATCGCTAGAGCGCTTATGGCCAGACCAAAACTGATTATGATGGATGAACCGTCTTTGGGTTTAGCTCCCAAGATAGTCTCACATATTTTTGAAATAATAGAGAAGGTTAAATCTGAGGGAACGCCGATTTTACTTGTTGAACAGAATGCTTACAAAGCTCTCTCAATAAGTGACAGAGCTTATATTATGAATGTAGGTGAAATAGTAAAAGAAGGAGTGCCGGAAGAGCTTTTGAAAGATAGATCCCTTATCGAAGCGTACCTAGGGTCATAGAAATGCGGTGTTAAGGTAAAACGCAATATTAAAACTCTATGAATTGGGGGTATGTATGTGAAAAGTAATAAGCTTTCCGTGGGTATATGGACCTATGGAATGTGCACAGAGCGTTATGTAAGCAGCGGGTACAAACCTTTTTTAACTTTTAAAGATAGAATAGAAAAGCTAAAGGAATTAAAAGAGTGTTCCGGAGTAGAGATAAACTATCCCAATGATATAAATGAAGACAACTATAATGAAATCCTCGATATAATTCACAAAGCGGGATTGGTTGTATCAGTAATTAATGTGGAATTAGTATGCGAACCCCAATGGAAGCACGGTTCTTTTTCATCATTTGATGATAGGATGAGGGAACTAGCTATTTCACGCACAAAGAAAGCTATGGATATTGCAGCAATCTGTGGGAGTGATACGGTAAATCTTTGGCTCGGTTTGGATGGATTTGATTATATCTTGGAAGCTGATTATACCCGGGCATGGAGAAACTTGGTAGAAGGCATTCGCGAATGTGCACGGTATCGTGAGGATATAAAGCTTGCTCTTGAATACAAGTTGAGTGAACCCAACATGAAATGCTACATAAATTCCGCAGGAAAAGCTTTAGCATTGTCATTATTGACCGAATGCTCAAATGTTGGCGTCACACTTGATTTTGGCCATGCCATAAATGCAAATGAAAATCCTGCCGAATCAGCAGCTATGCTGATGGCTGAAAATAGACTATTTCACGTTCACGTCAATGATAATTACGGAGTTGCTGACGATGATATGCCCGCAGGCACTGTTCATTGGCCGCAGTTTATTGAATTCATCTATTGGCTAAATAAAATGGGTTACGATAAATGGATTAGTGTGGATATTTATCCGTATCGAGATGATGCTCAACACGCCAATCAATTGACCATAGATTTTCTGCGGTATGCTGAAATATTAATTCAAAAGCTTGATGTAAAGTTTTATGACGGAACCGAACCGAAAGGGATGTCTATTTCACGCCTAATGGAAGCTATAAAAAAATCCTAAAAAGGAGATGAGCAAAATGAAAGCTGCTGTATGGCACGGGTATAAAGACATAAGAATAGAAGATGTCCCCGAACCCGAAGTAAAGCCCGGTCACGTAAAAATAAAAGTAGCTTGGGCGGGCATTTGCGGGACGGACAGGCATGAATACGTTGGCCCAAACTTTATACCTACTAAACGACCGCACAGGCTTACAGGGCGCACTGCTCCTTTAATAATGGGACATGAATTTTCCGGCATAATAACTGAAGTAGGGGAAGGAGTCACGGGATGGAAGGTAGACGATAGGGTAACAGCTAATGGTACCCTTTCATGCGGAGAATGTCCCATGTGTTTAGCGGGACGTGATAACATATGTTATAAGCTTGGATTTCTTGGAGTATCCACCGATGGAGCTTTTGCGGAATATGTTATTGTCAATCAAAAAAGACTGTTTAAAATTCCCGACAATGTTGGCTTAAAAGAGGCGGTTTTATGCGAGCCCCTAGCCTGCGGCAAACACGCACTCGATTTAATGAATTTAGACATTAGAGACAAAACGGTAGTGGTTTCTGGAGATGGAATTATCGGTATTAGCGCTGCGATAGCGTGCTTGCAAGCAGGAGCAAAAAACCTCATCGTATCGGGGATCGGAACATCAAAAAAGGAGTTCATAGAAGGATTAGGTGCACGGTATGTCAATGTGGCAGAGGAAGACCTAGTGGATGTTGTTAGCGATATCACGGAATCAGCTATGGCGCACATAGCTTTTGAGTGCGTGGGCGTGGAAGCGTCTCTTCATAATGTCATTAAAGCAACGCGGCCCGGAGCTGCCGTCATGATAATGGGTGTGTTCGAGAAACCCCCGGTATTCCCTATGAACGATTTTCAAGAGGGAGAAAAGGTGCTTTACACTTCCCAGGCTCATTTATATGAAATTGGCGATTGCCTGGAATTAATGAGTCAAGGAAAGTACCCATATATACACAAGATGATAACGGGTGTTGTCGATTTAGAAAATATCGTTGAAGGCGGATTTGAAGAGATGAATCGACATCCCAATGATCACATAAAAATGCTAGTCCGAATAGCTGGAGACGAAATAGACTAACTGCAAAAGGAGAGAATTAGCATGCAGGACAAAAATTATAAATTTGAAACATTAGCGGTTCATGCCGGTCAAAATGCTGATAAAGAAACCGGTGCCATTGTCGAGCCAATATATATGACTAGTACATTTGCTTTTACAGAAGATAAGATGGAAAGATGGATTGCAGGGACGCCCAAGGAAGGCGAGATAATATATACATACGGAAGGTCGAGAAATCCGACCCAGATTTCACTTCAGAAAAAATTAGCTGCCCTTGAAAAAGCCGAAGCGTCTTTAGTAACTTCCTCCGGCATGGCGGCTATTACATTGGCAATCTTGGGATATTGTAAGCAAGGAGACCACATAATATCTGCTCAGACGGTTTACGGTGGAACCTATGGTCTCCTAAAAAATATCCTCCCGGACATGGGTATAAATGTGACTTTTGTAAAGAGTTTAACTACAGAGAGCTTGGAAGCTGCAAAGAGAAACAATACTAAACTGGTTTACTTTGAAACAGTTGCCAATCCGACACTGGAGATTCCAGAATTTGATGAAATAGTTGGATGGGCAAAGAAAAACAGTATTAAAACGGTTGTGGACAATACTTTTACTTCTCCGTATTTATTTAGACCTGTTGAGTGGGGCATCGACACGGTGGTACACAGCTGTACAAAATATATAAATGGCCATGGCGATGTAATTGGTGGAGCTGTCGTAGGGAAGAAAGAATTTTGCGAGGGATTGAGACAAAAACAGTATATGGATATTGGTCCCGTACCTGCACCAATTAATTGTTACATGATGATTAGAGGCTTAAAGACTCTCCACTTAAGAATGGAAAGACATTGCCAAAATGCCAAAATTTTTGCCGAAAGAATGAGCCGACATCCAAAAATTGAGAAGGTAATGTACCCAGGCTTAGAAAATAACGAGTATTATCAACATGCCCTGAAGTATTTTGATGGCTTCGGCGGTATGGTGAGCTTAGTTGTTAAAGGCGGGATTAACGAAGCGAAGAAAGTATGCTTTGGTTTAGAGATCGGAAAGTTTGCGGTGAGCTTAGGCGATTTAGATACACTTGTAGAGATTCCGGCAATAATGACACACAAAGATGTGCCAAAAGAGGAACGAGAAAAAATGGGAATAGATGATGGCATGATTCGGGTTTCTGTCGGGGTGGAAAATGTCGAAGATCTAATCGCTGATTTCGAACAAGCCCTGGAAAGAATTTAAACTGGAGTGGTAACGATGAAAACCTTCTTGTGCATAGATGCTGGTACGACAAAGATCAAAGCTGCCTTACTGACTTCAGAATCAGATTTCATTTGTATTGCAAGTAAAAATGTAAGCGTCTCAATGTCTTCCCCGGGAGTTTGTGAAATTGACATGGAGGAGTATTGGAAGGACCTTTGCGAAGTAATTACAACCCTGCGCTGCAATAGTCCTCATTGGAATGAAATTTGCGGTGTTGGAGTTTGTGCACAAGGAGACGGAGCATGGTTATTAGATGAAAATGGCGAGCCTGTTAGGCCCGCCATTTTATGGAATGATACCAGACCGGGAACAATTCAGAAGGAAGAACTAAGTCAAATTAATGAAAAATGTATTGCTTTAAATACAACGCCTCTATTTTCAGGAGCTTTTCCAATTATATTGAACTGGCTAAAAAAGAATGAAAGAGAGAGATATAAGCGTGTAAAATGGGTTCTTCACTGCAAAGACTGGATTAATTATAAACTCACAAGGAATATTGCTACAGATGTAACCGATGCTTCAACTGCAGTTTTTGACATATTCGATAAAAAGTACCGCTATGAGATTCTGGATTGGTTAGATATATCAGAGATAAAAGACTGCTTACCGGATGTCTTTTTATCCAGCGAGACGGTTGGCAATATTACCAAAGAAGTGTCACGGGATTTAAAAATACCTGAAGGTGTTCCAGTAATAGCGGGGACCCTAGATGTAATCGCTGCAGCTACAGGCAACTACTTAATGATGCCAGGTCAGAAAGGCAGCATTATCGGAACGACACTGGCTAATTTTGTTGTTTTAAATGAAGAGGAAGCTAGGAAAAATATGAGCAGCTTGGGCAGTGTCTTATGTCACACCGAATCAGGAATGTACATTAGGCAAATGTCTGCGCTAAGTGGTGCTTCAAATCTGGATTGGATTAGGAAAATCATGGTTGAAGACATGACTTATGCCGATTTGGAGTCCAAGTTAAGCGATATTCCTATAGGAAGTAATGGTGTATTGTTTTTGCGGTATCTTTTTGGTGAACGGGCGCCTTTCCGCTTACCAAATGCTAGTGCCGGCATTTTAGGCCTCAGAGCCCATTATACTAAATACGACATGATCAGAGCCGTATATGAGGGTATTACTCTGGCCTTGCACGATTGTTATCAAAATCTTCCGAGGTATAAAAATGTATTATACGTAGCGGGAGGAGGCGCTCAAAGTGATTTATTGTGTCAGGCAATATGTGATTGCGAAGCCGAACCGGTAGTTCGCAATCAAACAAAAGAATTGGGAATTTTGGGAGTTTGTTATCTGTTACAGAAGGCCTTCGGACAAGAACCCAAAGTCAACGACCAAAATCTTACACACTTTTATCCTAACGCTAAAAACCATGAAAAATATTTGCATTTGTACGAGTGTTATATGAAATATAAAAATGTTATGATAGAGCAGTGGGAGCAGTTAAATAGTATTTAAACTCACTACGACTATTTCCGCTGTTTAACGACGAAACTTCTAAGCCAAGATTCAACAAACAACATAAAAGACAATCCATTACTAAAAGACAAAGAATAAGCATATCCAATAAATCGGAGCCTGGTCTTAATATCGATAGCGGTAAATTGATATTTAGGCAGATTATTCATATAAATAGCAGCGTAAGCCTCCTTAGGGAGTGCAGATTGGTCAGCCACATATTTTGCATCAATTTGCAAGAACTCAAGGGGCTTATATTTTTCAAGATCAGCCTTATAGCGTCTATTACCATTTACAGTCTTATATTTACGACAGCGGACACCATATCGTCTAAGTATATTGCGAATGGTAAATGGTGATAAACAAATATTGAAAGACCGTTTTAAAGCCACAGAAAGTCGATGTGGGCCAAGATTAGTTTCTTTGGCTAACTGCACAACCAACTGCTCCAAATGTCTGGGGGTTCTATTGGGCATAGGAGACTTAGGGCCAGGTTTTAACAAACAATTAGAGACATCTCCACCAGAGTCCAAATATCGTTTTCTAATGGTGTAGACCCATCTTACGGAAATGCCCATAATTTCAGCTACTTCCTTGGGAGTATGCTTTTCTAACAAATGAATCATAGTTTGAATTTGAGCATAAGGGTTTCCAGAATGCTTGAGTTTGTTATATAGTGTCATTATCTGGGTCTCCTTTCTAAGGTATTTTGTTTTGTTTCCATATCCATAATATCTCAGGGATACCCACCTTTTGCAATATCCTTTTTAAGCGATAGAACTTCTGAGAACGAAACTCTGGTCGAACTATAAAAAAATTTATAAAAACCCTGTCAATAACCAGTGAAAATGTCACCTAAAAGGGTGTAATTTTATTCTATGAAAATGTCACCATTGACATATATATACTGTTTTTAAAGAAACAACTAAAGAATAAAACAAGACAAACTCTTTCTG
>JAAZHD010000447.1 GCA_012510895.1 Clostridiales bacterium | reverse complement strand
CTCTACTCTTACACCAATATCAACTGCATTGTTATTAGTGCAAATGGATAATTTCCTAGTTTGTTCTGAAAGCCATTCTGCACCACCTCTTCCAGGAGCTGCAACAATGTAGTCTCCATGGATGGTTTTGACTTCATTATTTTTTGTTCTAATAACTACAGATTTAGCTTCCCCATTTTGCTCCAGTATGTCCAATACCGTAGTCATTTCTGAAAATGAAACTTTTTCATTATTGACTAAATATTCGTACATACCTTCCAAAACATAATAAGCCTTTTCTGTGCCCAAATGTCTTACAGGACAAGGTACAAGTTGA
Organism: Clostridiales bacterium; assembly: GCA_012510895.1. GTDB lineage: Bacteria > Bacillota > Clostridia > Caldicoprobacterales > DTU083 > JAAZHD01. The sequence goes on along the minus strand of JAAZHD010000447.1, from coordinate 1,234 downwards.
ATATTATGCTTTGATGCTTCATATTTAACATCATCTATAACTCTATTGTTTAATCCATATATTTCACTTTTAGCTCCGAAACTCAAATAGATAGAATCAGCATAATTTATCAATTCTTTAGCCTCATCTTCTGTCATATAATCGGTAATATTTCCTCCTACTTCCGGACTTAAGGACAATTTACCATCACTAAATGCTCCTGCTCCTGACCAGCCAAATGTAATTCCGCAGGGATCACAACCTGCACACTTTCCAAGGCTTCTTGCAGGACATTTTCTTTGGGATAAATTCCTTCCTTTATCCAATATGAGTATGTCCAAACCTCTTTTATTTTTTACCAATTCCAAAGCAGTAAATATCCCTGCAGGTCCAGCACCTATTATTATCACATCATATTTATTCTTCATTTTTTTCACCCTTTTATAAGCATTTTCCCTTTTTTGTCCATAAGTCATCATTGTATAAGATAGGGTTTTGACCGTATTTTATATTAACAGATGTAGTTTTCATAGTCAACTAAAAGCATAGTTATCAACAGCCCATTTATTTATTTTTATTCTTTCCTTGTTTATGACATATTTTTTGGTTCAATTCAACAATTATTATGTAAATATGTCATATTTGTTCATATAATTCCAACATTCTGTATTTTGTGGTTTACGACTACTGCCAATTTTAAATCCACATTATCCACATTATCCACAGAGATATGCACATATGTTCGACCAACCTTTTGTATATGTGTGTTTTCAATGGCTGTAGAATAGATGTTTTTTGTATTTTTCTAATTATCCACCTTTTACATAAAATCCTGTGGATAACTTGATGATATTCATTATATTTATATGAAAAAAACCGCGAAAATCGCGGCATTTTATATTTTTGCTTTATCTGCAAACTTTGTAAATTGGCCTAACCATACTAATTCCACTACGCCAGTAGGACCATTTCTTTGCTTAGCAATAATCACTTCTCCAATATTCTTTTTTTCGGAATCAGGATTATAATATTCATCCCTGTATAAAAGCATAACAACATCTGCATCTTGTTCTATAGCACCTGATTCTCTTAAGTCTGACAATACAGGTCTATGATCAGCTCGCATTTCCGGTGCTCGGCTAAGTTGAGAAAGTGCAACTACAGGCACGTCCAGTTCTCTGGCAAGAGCTTTCAAAGACCTGGATATATCAGACACTTCTTGCTGCCTGCTGTCGTATTTAGTGCTGCCTGACAT
>JAAZHD010000446.1 GCA_012510895.1 Clostridiales bacterium | reverse complement strand
CGGCCGTATTATCAGAAATTGGTTCTGGATCAGGGGTACTGGGAAGATTCCCTCCTTACAGCTCCTGCAGATGAAGATCTTATTAAGGATATCCAATTGACCAAGCAGATGGGGTTCAACGGTGTCAGGAAACACCAGAAGGTGGAAGATCCAAGGTACCTGTATCATGCTGACAGGCTGGGCCTGCTGGTATGGGGCGAGATCGGCGCTGCATATGTATACTCCAGGAAATATGTAAAACGCATTACCGATGAATGGATGGATGTGGTTCTGAGGGACTATAACCATCCCTGCATTGTTGCCTGGACTCCCATGAACGAATCCTGGGGTGTTCCTGATATATTTAACAATATGATGCAGCAGGCTCACTGCAATTCCCTCTACTATCTGATAAAGTCTCTGGACAATACCCGCCCTGTTATTGAAAATGACGGCTGGGAGCATACCTGCGGCGACCTCTTTACCATTCATGACTATGAACCCCGGGAGGAAGTGCTGAAAAGCAGGTATGAAAGCCTTGACAGCATTTTGTCATCAAGGCCTGCCTCAAAAGCTCTTTATGCCAAGGGATGGAAGTATAATGGACAGCCTATTCTGGTAACGGAATGCGGCGGTATTTCCTTTGAGGTAGGCGATAAGGGCAAAGGCGGATGGGGATATTCAACTGCATCCGATGGAGCCGATTTTATTAAAAGGTATCAGGCGGTAATAAGACCAATTATGGAATCCAGGATGATTCAAGGCTTCTGCTATACTCAGCTGACCGATGTGGAACAAGAGATCAACGGGCTTCTGACCTATGACAGAAAAGCTAAGGTGGATCCGGAAGAGATCAGGAGAATCAATGAAGGAAAATGGATTGATTAATACAGTAAGCTGACGAAGAAGGCAGACTATCAGATTATAAAAATATATGATGTATTGCTTTGGATTAGCCATGCCCTGCTATTTTGGGACATGGCCTTTTTGTATTCAGCGTATATCAAGTATTGAGCAAGAATAATATGGTAATACTATAGGTAAGTTTTCAGGGGAGATGTAAAATGAAAAATTATCTGAAGTCATTACTGAATATGATTAAAAAGGAAGAAACACAGGCTGAAGAGGAAGGCAGGGAATTGGTGGAAAGGGTTCATGCAGCAAAGGACGGCTGGATTGCTGCCCAATCCTATTTTGAAAGTGTAAGCGACCCGGATCTGGTGGACTATGCCATATACGAACTGGAAGCTGCAAGGCGAAAATATATGTATTTGTTAAAACTGGCGAGAGCAGAAGGTTTGGCAGATACCCGAATTTTTGACGATAATAATCAGGCAGTCAGGTAATAAGAAATAAGTGCTTGTCATATATATTATCAGGGCAATATAAACAGTCTGCCGCAAGACTGCCCTTAATAAATATGCAAGCGAGGTAAGTTGGGTTTGAATATTCCTCTTAATATAATTATAGGATATGCACTTGGCCTTATTCTGCTTTATCTTGTGGGATGGCTGCTTTTGGTTCCTTTAAAGCTTCTGTTAAGATTTATTATTAATGGTATCATTGGCGGAGTTGCATTATGGATTTTGAACTTAATTGGCGATCTGCTGGGCTTCTCTGTTGCACTAAATCCAATAACAGCCCTGACAGTAGGGTTTCTCGGCATTCCCGGCCTTATTTTAATACTATTACTGCAGTTTATTCTGCTCTGAAACTGCAAATCTAAATGTAATATTCAAGGTATTCCCCTTTAAAATAGCAGAAGCAATAGCCATTTGGCATTGCTTCTTTTTTCATCTTGCTTATTTTTGCTTTCCCCTGGATCTAACACATTAGAGCGGGCGTTTTCTATGCAATTTCATAATACCTGCCCAGGCTTTTGCCGATTACATCAATAACGCCGTTATAAAATGAGCATTCCCGGGGGTGGGGGTGGTTCTCTATCAGCTTTGCCAGCTTTGATTTATCCGGGGTGACCATTAGTTCATACATGGCATCAAGGGTGATGGGTATACGGG
>JAAZHD010000445.1 GCA_012510895.1 Clostridiales bacterium | reverse complement strand
GGCCAGTAATCAATGAAAGCATAGATAATCCCTTCAAAGTACCCCTGCTCTTTCCATGTTATAAAAACAGTTTCTCCTGGTTTAAGATCATATTTTTCCCTAAACGAAGCGGATAATAACAAAGCTCTAGGATCTTGTGCCATCAGGTTTAGATATCGATTGATATGATGTGGCAGCAAACCATTCCTGAACCATGTGGTTCTGCCAAACTCATCCGGTATGATACCCATGATTGTAACATTGTTCACGCGCTCTCCAGGCAAAGAGACAGTTACTTTATCATTGATATATACTTTGGTAACACTGTCTGCACCTTTCAAGTTCGCAAAAGGACCAAAAGGAGGTTCCTGATACTGTACAGGCTCTTCATTGACAATTAAAGACAAGGGATTCCCTTCTGACAATCCTTCATCAGCGCTTCTTGCTGTACTTGGCCAAAAAGCTTCGAGTACCAAGTCCGCACCGTTTTCATATCGAATACGTTCTTCATAATTAGTGTTCAATGTCCTTGCTGCATTAGCATTAAATATACCAATAGATAGGGTAACAACAAGAAACAGCATTAAGAAATGACTCTTTCCGCTGGAACGCCCTACTTCTATAAACGAAGCATATAATACCGGCGACCAGCTTTTTCTGCCCAGCCAAAAAACTCCCCGTATAATGAGAGGGTATATTCTGACAAATAAGAGACCTGATCCAACTATAAACAGCGTAGATATAAGAAATAACAAAGGATCTACTGCAACAGAAGATGCATCTACCTGGCTTACAAGTATAACTTGTTGTCTCAACCTGTATATATACAATCCATATGCAGAAATACCAAGTAAAACCAAATCTAAGAACAATTTTTGCCATAATGGAAATTTAGTGACTCGATGTTTCTTCTGCTTATACTCCACAATTGTTGTTTTCGATGCTGCAAAAGCAGGCAAAAGCATAGTTATAACAAATAATAGAACAGCAAGAAGCGAATATTGGTAAGCTTTAGCTGATAGTTTCAAAGGCAGTGCTTTCCGCTGTACAAACTCCAGAAAACCGTTAGATGCACCCAATATTCTGCATAAGAATAATCCTATAGGAGGGCCTAGTAACAACGCAATCAAGCTTAATATAATACTCTCGATAAAATAACTTACAAATATTTGTAACCTGCTGGCCCCTCTGCTTTTCATCACAGCTATTTCATTCTTCTCATTTTCAATGGTTAATTGGGCAACCATGAAAAGATAAAATGCCAGCATTAACAAAATCGGAACCTGAAGCATCCAAAGAGTCAGTTTTAATTGTCCTTCCCTGATATGATATTCCTCTAAAATTGGAATAATGGGAAATCTCCAATCAAGACTTCGATACTCTTTAAAATATTCATCTGTATGTCCAGCGGCTTTCAATACCCCCGGTATAGCATCCAAGGTCATGGCATGATAGTCATAGGCAAAATACCATTGTGAGCCGGTCAGAAGAGTACTGTCCTTCCTAATAAATTCCTCCATTAACAAATCATAGTCCATCATGAAGCTGGTCCTGTAAGCTCCGATACCCTGAAACCAATAAGGATCAGCCAAATCCTTCATATCAAAAACGCCCACCACTTTTACCTTTATTGGTTCTTCCACTCTTCTTACCAAATCAGAGATTGTATAAAACTCATCCAAACGCAGATCTTGTTCCTTCATGGCCTGTTCGGTGACCATAACTTCATAATAATCATCCTGTTTCTCCTTGGAAAACATCCGCCCGTGAATAATCTTTATATGCTCATCCAGGTATTGCAACCCTTCAATTTTCATACTTCTTTTCTGAGGCTCTTCCTCCCGCTGAATTGTGGGGAGTGCAGTAAAATAATCCATCGTGACCAGCCGGGTTTGTACTCGTATGGGCAGACCGACAGAAGGTGCTAACTCATCGGAAATAACTCTGTCGAAAACACGAAAAGCTTTAGCCCTGTCCTTAGGAGAATAATTTGAATATAAGTTGCTTTTAATGTGAGATCTTCCCGGATAATAACCGGTCTTTAGCTGATAGTCCTCTGCATCCCTAATTAGCATTCGCTGAAGAACTCCATCCGTATACATTGGAATGCTGCTAACCATGGCTACTGCAAGTATAGATCCGATGAGAAGACATATCATCATCCAGGGATTATTCAACATTTTGCGAAGAACCAACCGTATCATGAAAACCCCTCCTATCTTAGAATGATTTCTTC
>JAAZHD010000444.1 GCA_012510895.1 Clostridiales bacterium | reverse complement strand
TAAATATGGACTTGACTTTCACTCCTCCTTGGTTTGCTCGTCACTTACCAAATTCGGAGTGACCGATGGTTTTTCCTTCTTTTTATTTTGCGAACTTAATTATACATGATCATTTTATCTTAACAATAATATTTACTACAACTCCAAATAAATACAGACATATAAAAAGGGCAGTAATTATTCATCTACTGCCCGCACTTTTAATTTTGTGACCTGCTCTTATTTGACTTAATTAAGTAAAACTTATTCTATTATAAGCCAAATTGATACTTTATAATACATGTGTGGGAAGAACCGCATCTATGATACCAATTATCAAAGATGCAATGATGGCTCCCCATATAGAAATACTAATATCGGGAATCAGGAACTGTGTCAGGTAGATTATAACTGCTGAAATGATAAAACCTACTATTCCTCTGCCAAAGGGAGACACATCTATTTTAAACAATTTTTGAACTACCCAATCTAAAGCTGCAATTACCACAGCAGCGACCAAAGCAGTTCCAAAGCCAATCTGAGAAAATCCTGGTGTCAACCAAGCTGTTATCATTAATACAATTGCTGCCACAATGAGACGTACAATGATCCCTACCCAGCTCCTGCCGCCTTCGTTTTCTTCATGTTTATGTCCTTGGTCCATATTACTTGCCATATATACCCGCTCCTCTCAATAGATTAAAAAATTTAGGAATATTCCTTTTTATCTTTTCCCAACTAAGTCATTTTCATTCGAATTATTATAATTTAGAAGCGGGCAAGCTTTCAGTAACAATAGAAACTTTCACTCATCAGTTTCAATCTTATTTTCTTTTGCTGCTGTAAAATTATTCATTGTCTGTATCATCATCCATACTATTCCTGCAACCTTCAGAATCAGATTTACTGGATTTATATTGCTTCATTTCGGTAACATTGTTGACTACAGATATTTTTTTTGACAAGGTCCTTCTTCTATATATAATTAATGCTATTCCCAGAATAAAAAATAAAACACTTAATAGTTGAGAAACTCTGATCGTTCCAATGTACAGGCTATCAGTGCGAAGACCTTCAATAAAGAATCGGCCGAAGGAATACAAGACCAGGTATAATAGAAATATCTCGCCGTTCCTTATCCTATATTTACGATATGACATTAAAATAAAGAAAACAATAAAATTCCAGAAAGATTCATAGAAAAAGGTAGCTAAATGCCATTGTTGCGTTGCGTCAATATATACAGCAGCAGGAAACCATTGCCATTCAGGATTATTAACAGCAAAGCCATATGCTTCCTGGTTTATATAATTACCCCATCTGCCTATTGCTTGACCCAGTATTAAACTTGGAGCACAGATATCAGCTAAATCCCAGAAACTAAGTTTTTTCCGTCTGGAATAAATTATGACACCAAGAGCTCCCCCAATAACACCTCCAAATATCGCAAGACCGCCTTTTCTAATATTAAAGATACTCCATATATTATCTCTGTATTGTTCCCACTCAAAAATCACATAGTATAAACGAGCACCCACAATGGCCAATGGAATTGCAAGCAAAGCCATATCAATTATGGAATCCTGGTCTATGTCAAAATATTTAGCATTTCTCAAAGCTAAAACAATTCCTAATAGGACACCAATGGAAATAAGAATGCCATACCAATATATCGGCTGACCAAATATACGAAAAGCAATTGGATTCATATGTATCACTCTCCTATGTTTCCAATTATAGTAATCCTGAAGAATGTAGTCAAGGAAAACTCATATAATGAGCACTTAAAAGAAAAGTCACTTAATAAAAAGAACAAAGAGATTTTTCTCTTTGTTCCTCGCTTGTTACATATTTCTTAGATTGTTTAGAATCTATCTATTTAGGGTTTATTCGATTGATCATTTCATTCAATTCATCTGTAAAGCCAGATATAGGCCTTCCTTTACCGATTTCACGGAACATCTCTTCCAGTCTGCTTACCACATCCGGCTCGGCCGTGACTACAACACGATTAATCCTCCTGTCAGTATCCCGAGCTCTTTCTTCCACTTTTTCCTTAATTCTGTCAGTTAATTTCCCTTTATACTGATCATTGAATTGAATTCCAATCATGGCAGTATTTCCAGTAATTACACAGACGGCAGATTGAACCTCATCTACTTTAGCTGCTGCTTCAGCAATTCTTTTTGCCCTGCTCTGTATATTGACATCAGATTGATTGGCATCTGCTCCAGGAGTTATACCTGGATTACCAGTTCGATTACTGTCTTCATTAATTGGTCTCGTGTTTCCATCATTGTCTAAATTTCCCAGCGATTGGTTTCTATCATCTTGATTATCAGGTGTGGTATTAGGCATGGGATTTACAGGATTCCTGGGAGTAAACCTTGTTTGCCTGTTTTCTTGCCGGGGAAATTGCGTATTCGTATTGTCATCCGGTGTTCTGTCAATGGTACAGGAAACAACCAATATACTAGTTAAAATAATAGCCAGAATAGAGAACAAAAGATTGCTTTTTCTCATTTTATCGCCTCCTTTGTTTCTATTTTGGCTTTCTTCTAAACATTTATGTGATGCAATTGAAGACACATAAGGAGGATTTTTCTAAAAAACAACTCATTAAAGAAGCAATAATGAGTTGTTTCATTTTTATATTAATTGTATTAAAATGATCTATTTTATACTAAATACTTTACATGCATATAATTATTTTGAAATAATTGCATTTGTTGGGCATTTTTTGACACATTCTTCACAATTTGTAC
>JAAZHD010000443.1 GCA_012510895.1 Clostridiales bacterium | reverse complement strand
GTTCTTATACTTTTTCAGATTTGTCTCTTGCAGCATTCTTTAGTCCATATCCGATACACATCCCCATTCGCATTGCTTCAGGACAATGAATATTAGCATAATATGTATAAGCCATCTGTGTTTCTTCATCCCAGGCTCTCCACAACGTAGGGCTAAGCACCATATTCTCAGAATATAGTGGTAAAACCATATTTAAATAAAATTTAAGCTTCTCTATTGAAGCGGATTTAAGCTGATTAAATAATTTTTCATAAATATGTTTCTCCGATTCAAGGCAACTTAATAATAGCCACGACTGTGTCGTTTCTGGAAAAATAGTAACTGCAATTCTATGCATAATTCCTTTTTTTGTATGTTTAATTCTTTTACCATTTATATCGAAGTCAGGAGCAATATACGCATAACCCGCAAACTTTATTTGTTCTGGAATCCTAATTGCACAAGTTGCAACTCCTTCAAATGTATTTCCGATTATTTGTGAATCAAAATGTTGTTTTACAGGTTCAAATTCCTGCATCTTAAGCTGCAACATTCTATACATACCAATCATTTCTGGAGATTGAAATGCTATTGGATTGTCTCTAAAGTTACTTTGAAATATATCAAATGCTATTCTCTGCTTGTAATATTCAAAAATAAAAGCTTTATAAGCATATACAAATTTCATTTCTTCACTTGTTTTATCAAAATCCGGAGCATCTTTTTCTATACCAGCAAAGGCTATATTATCATGATAATCACAAAAACAAGTTTCTGTAGTTAGATCATTAGCGCTTACTCTACTCAGTTCCACTATAGGGACTACTTCACCATTATTTAAAGGAATGAGGAGAGGTTGTTTTTTTGTGTTTAGCATATATACATGACGTTCCGAACCAGCTAATAAAGAAATAATCTTGTTGTTCTGTAATGCATGTGCTCCTTTGATTGGTCCTTTGCATTTTTCTTGATCTGGATGCATACAAAACTTCTTCATCGAAGCCCTCATTTTTTCCATTACCTGAACTTCTACGGGCTTTTTAGAAGGTTTTATTATTTGCGGTTCTTTCCCCTTACAACATTCTTGAAACCTCATATTGCTACCACATGGGCATGGTTCACTATCTTTTAATTTTAATTTCGGTAAGAACAAAACTTCACCCCTTACTTAATAATAATTCACTTTTCATCTGACTCCATGAAATTATCCTCAAATACAAACAAGTTAGAAACTGGAATTTGTTGGCGCAAATAAAAAGTTATATCAATATCTCCGACAGTCACTCCACCGCAAAGTGAACCTTTGAAAGTATGTACCTCACCTTTGGTATCTGTAATGGTCATTTCCCAAGTTCCTATATCGGTAGCATAGCAAGTCAATTGATCACTATCTAGATACTGGGAGAAAAGCTCCAATATTTTTTTCTGCGGATTTCCCTATATTAAACTGTTGCTTTCTAGAAATCTCGAACCGACCAAAACCATTTCCATATTTATATCCTGTAAACCATATGCCACCATTAGCAGATATGGTCAAATGCTGTTCTACTTCGTCATCAGGAAGTGGTTCTGGACCGAAGCATATATTATTTGAAATAATTCTTACTTTT
>JAAZHD010000442.1 GCA_012510895.1 Clostridiales bacterium | reverse complement strand
GTTCTTCTCAAACCCTTGTGCTAATATTTTGCCCAAAGGAACGAAAAATACCAGTGTGAAAATCTGCTAACAAATGAAGAACTATGAATAAGTGAAATAAATTACATATTCAGGATTATAAGATACCTGTTATATGCATCGTCCCAGGCGGCAGTATCTTCAGGCTGGTAATCCTCTGTGGGGAAAGAGGCTTTCACCACCTGACGGATTTCCTCCTGGTCTTTAACTTCTCCAAGGGCCATGGCCTGAACCATGAGGCTGCCTATTGCAGTTGCTTCAACAGGGCCGCAGATTACCGGTTTCTTAAGCACATTGGCTGTAAACTGATTCAGCATGCGGTTATTAATGCCTCCGCCTACCATATGGAGCACGTCCAGGGAATATCCCAGAATTTCTTCCAATCTTTCAAAGGACCAGCGGTATTTAAGCGCCAGGCTCTCGTAAATGCAGCGTACAATCTCGCCCTTGGTCTCAGGCACCGTCTGACCGGTTTCCTTACAATACTTCTGTATCCTTTCAGGCATGCCGCCCGGACTGTAGAATAAGTCATCATCAGGGTCTATAAAAGCCAGGAAGGGTTTGCTCTGCCCTGCCATCCGGGCTAACTCACCAAAACTGTAAACCTCGCCTTTGCGATCCCACTCCCTCTTGCATTCATTGACAATCCACATGCCCATTATATTTTTAAGCAGGCGGTACTTGCCTCCTACACAGCCTTCATTGGTGTAATTGAATTTAAAGGTGGTTTCATTAATAATAGGCTTATCCACCACAACGCCCATAAGGGACCAGGTGCCGCTGCTCAGGAAGGCATATTTTTCACTTCCTGCAGGAACTGCTGCAACTGCAGAACCGGTATCATGGGTGGCAACCGCAAATACCGGCACCTCTCCAATTCCGAGATATTCTGCTGTATCCGGCCTGATCCTGCCCCTTAAGCTGCCGGGATAATCGATTTCCGTCAGAAAATGATCAGGAATGCCCAGCCTGCCTAGAAGTTCAGTGCACCATTTCTGGCTGGAAGCATCCAGCATCTGACTGGTGGTCGCTTCCGTAAATTCAGTTCTTTTTTCTCCGGTGAGGAAATAGGTCAAAAGGTCCGGAGTAAAGAGCAAAGTGGAAGCCCTGTCCAAGGTGTCCGGATCGTTAATCTTCATGGACAGGAGTTGAAACAGGGTATTGAATTTCTGAAATGCTATGCCTGTGAAGCCGTAAATTTCCTCTTTAGGAACCAGCTTGTCAGCCTCTTCAAACATTCCTTCGGTTCTGCTGTCTCGATAATGGTAAGGATTTCCCATAAGCTGTCCTTTGGAATCCAATAAGCCGAAATCAACGCCCCAGGTATCAATTCCAATGGAAGAAACCTGCCCTTCTTTTCTGTTGACGAATTTTATAAGGCCTTGCTGCATCTCCCAGTACAATCTCAGGATATCCCAATATGTATGGTCTGTTACTGTAACAGGGTCATTAGGGAAACGGTGCAGCTCCTCCACTTCCAGACGGCTTCCGTCGAAGCGGCCGATTAAAGCTCTGCCGCTGCTGGCGCCCAGATCAAAGGCTATCATGTTTAGTTTACTCATATCTCAATCACTCCCAATTATTTTATTATCACTAATAACTCCATTAAAATACATATTTAGTTTAATTCGTCCAGGGTCAGATGGAAACTGGGCACAAAATGCTCTATAAAATACTTTACTTCCGGTAAATCCAGTTTATCAAGATCCTTTTTAATGCTTTTTTCCGCTTTGGAAAACTCCAGATTCCCTGCCTTAAGTTCCTCAATACACTTCAGGTAAGCGCAGATCTTGTCTGCTGCCTTGACTATTTTCCAAAGTTCTTCTTCCTCCTGACTTTGAAAAAGCAAAGATTCATAATCGGATTTCAGCTCATCCGGAAGCATGGATAAAAGCCTGCCGCTGGCCACCCTTTCAATATCTTTATAAGCTTTTTTGATTTCAGGATTAAAATATTTAATAGGCATGGCCAAATCGCCGGTTATGACTTCGCTGGCTTCATGATACACAGCCAGAAGGGCAGCCCTTTCAGGATTAACGCTTCCGCCGAATTTTTTATTTCTTATAAGGGCCAGATTATGTGCAATCATTGCCGTCTGGAGGCTGTGCTCCTGGATGTTCTCCTGCCGGACATTGCGCATCAGGCCCCAGCGCTGAATAAATTTCATTCTGGACAGATAAGCAAAAAAATGACTCAAGGAATATCACCTCATATTTTCTAAGAAAGAGCCTTATGACCGGAAAGGAATGCAGTCTGATTCAAATGACTGTCTCTATTGTTTAATCTATTCTACAAAAAATAAAAAAATCCTACCTTGAATGAATTGCCATGCAAACCATGCTTTGCTATAATATTAATGAATATGGCAGAGTAGAAATGGTGCGTTAAGTGTCAGGGGATGGGAGGTTGCCCCTGAACGAAAGGCTGACAAAGCCTGCGGTACCATCTTCGCATCCGCTGCCACAAACGGAAGAAGGAAAACATCTCTCTTCTTGGATGTGGCATTAGCTGCCAATTCAAGGAGAGGAGGTGTTCGAAGTGATAAAAAACAAGATTCTGAGAATAGCTTTATCGGGCATGTTTATCGCCTTAAGCGTTGTATTTACCCGCTTCTTCAGCCAGATGATCATAATTGGAGGCATACAAACAGTACGCCTGAGTTTCGGCGATCTGCCCCTTATGCTGAGCGGCATGGTATTGGGGCCAACATACGGTGCCATAACCGGTGCTCTGGCAGATCTGATAGGTTTTCCCTTAAACCCGCAGGGAACATATTTCCCGGGATTTACATTGACAGCCGCCTTGTCCGGCTTTATACCCGGCCTTATGGGGAAATTGTTAAAGAGAGACTGGACATGGGCTTACCTTACCTTAACAGTAAGCGTCACAATCCTTATTACTTCCCTCTTGCTGAATTCCCTTTGGCTGAATATTATGTATGGACAAGCTTTCGCCGTTCTGCTCCCGCCGCGCATCATCGCCGCACTCATACTGATCCCTGTTTACGTTCTGGTTTCAAAGTTGTTTTTAAGTCATTTCAGGCATTTTTTTGCCGCACGCATATAAAACCATAAAAGAAATGCAAAGCCCTGGGCTTTCCCAGGGTTTTCTTTTACGGTATCGGCTTAAAACTATCTCCTAAATGGGTGGTGGTTTCTGTCCAGACGTCGCGAATCCGCCGCCAGTCTTCAGAGTTTAGCCCCCCGGCTTCTTCCAGATATTCTCCCACCGGCAGAATTCTGAATCCCACCCCACCGGATGAGCTGTATTTGTATACCCAGGTAGGTGTATAGGTGATTTCACCCAGACTGATGGTGCTGCCGGCATGATCCTTTATTACTTCCACATTTACAATAACACCGCTGTCCCGGTAGGGATCCCTTTGGTTAGATACAAAGTTCCCTAATGAATAAATGATAAATACCTCTTTTTCAGTGCCGTCTTCCAATACAACCTTTCTGCGCTCCATAGGCTGCAAAACATGGGGATGGGAACCGAAAATAATATCCACTCCCAATGACAAAAGGTACTCAGCAGTCTCCTCCTGAAAGGGGTTGGGGGTTCGAACATATTCATCTCCCCAGTGAATGCATACTATTATTAAATCGGCACCGGCCTCTTTTGCTCTTTCCACATCCTGCCGGATCAAGTCTCTGTCAATATAATTAACCATGTAGGGAAGCTTATCGCCCGGTATGGTAACCTCCATCCCATTGGTGCCGTAGGTATAAGCCAGAACAGCCGAAGTTATTTCATTTTTCTCCACCAGCAGGACACTGTCCCGTTCTTCCTGACTGCGTGCGCTTCCTGTATGCAACAGGCCGTATTCGTCAAGTTTGTCCAATGTATGGCCTACACCGAATTCTTTCCCGTCAAGAGTATGATTATTTGCAGTTGTTATAATATTGAATCCGCTTTCTTTAAGGGCAGGAAGCAGTTCTTCCGGTGTGCGGAATCTTGGATAGCCCCCATATCCATGCTGCGGATCACTAATGGTTGTTTCAAGGTTGGCCAGCACCAGGTCTCCGTCCTGAAGATAGGGCTTTATATCATTAAATATAGGGGTGAAATCATAGGTGCCGTCAGACTTTAAGGAAGCGTTCACCAGGGGCATATGCATAAGAAGGTCGCCTACAGCTTTAATTTTAATAGAAGTAGTTTTCTTTACATTTTCGAGCTCAGAAGGTTTAGGTGTATGTATGGGATTGTCTGCAGGATCATCAGAGGGGTCAGGCATTTCAATAATATTGTCTTCGGGAAACAGCCTGTCTCTGAATTCCAAAAAATTGGATAAGCAAGATGTCAAAAGAAGGGGCAAAAATAAAAAGATGCATAGAAACAATAACCGATATGACTTCTTCATAACACTCTTCCTTTAGATAGTTGTTGAGAGAAGTATATCACAGCTTCTATACATCTACAATACCACATATTTACATTACTGTTTAAAATGTATAAAGATATCCTTATATATCAAAGCCTTTGTTAAAATATACGAAACTTAATCTGCCCTTTATTCTCTAAATTGCTGAGCAAATATGAAATAATCGTGCCTGCAATAAGGAGAATATAACCTATTATATGGCTTATGGTAAACCCAAAACCGGGAAAAACGGATATAAGGGAACCTGCCGTTAATCCAAGGACAGCATAAAAAGTATAGCCGTAAGCTTTCCGGAATAACCAGTTAATAAGCTTGGCAAAAAGAAGAACACTGAGCACAAATCCGATGCCGGCCGGAATCAGAACTGCCGGTTTCAGGCGGGAAATTCCCTCCATCATCAGGCCGTAAGCACCCAGATACATTAGAATAACTGAAGAACTAATGCCGGGTATAATGGTGCCAAAGCCAATGACAATTCCATAAAAGACCAGGGACAAAAAGCCAGGCATACCTGCGGCAGCCCCTTCTGTGCCGATTTTTTCCAATACAGCCAAAAAGACTGCCAATGCCAGGACAATTACAAAAGGAATAAGATAGGACTTTTGAAAACCTTCTTTATTGGCCTGTTTTCGCAAATTCGGGAAAGTTCCCAGCATAAGCCCTATAAAAAGATACTTTACTTCCAGCTCGTAATGCCGGAACAAGTAGTTTATGACATTGCTGAATGCGAGTACACCGACTACGCCTCCCAGCCCAAGAAAGAAGAAGTCCTTTACTTTTTTCCAGAATCCCTCAAACAGATTTGCCAGGGCATCGGTGATGCTTTCGTAGACACCCAGCATTACAGCAAGAGCTCCCCCGCTTATGCCGGGAGCTATGGCCCCTATTCCTATTGCCAGACCTTTAAGAAAATCTATCAACAAACCAAACCCCAACCTTCCCGAAATTATGCCTTGCAGACTTTAATTTTAGTGAGGGTTTTGTCTTCCACTTCCTCTACCCGGAAAATCATATGATCCGTTTCCAGTACAGGGTTTTCTCCCTCTTCAGGTATCTGACCCAGCTGACCGATAACATAGCCGCTTAAGGTATCATACTCTTCAACCGGCAGCTCTACGTTTATAAGCTCCGATACCTGATCCAGACTAATGGAACCGTTAAACATATAAGTGGATTCATCCAGCTTTACATACATGGGCTCTTCATCATCATGCTCATCGAAAATACTTCCTACAATTTCTTCCAGCAGATCTTCTACGGTAATAATACCGGCTGTTCCTCCGTATTCGTCTATTACCACACCCAAATGGATTTTCTTAAGCTGTAATTCCCGGAACAATTCATTGAGTTTTTTAGTTTCAGGAATATAATATGCTTTTCTAATTAACTTAAGAAGATCAAAAGGTTCGTCTTTTTGCCTTGTCAGGTACAAAATCAGATCCTTTGAGTGGAGAACACCGATGATGTTATCTATGGTATCTTCATAGACTGGTATACGGGTATACTTCTCTGTGCTTATGACCTTTATAATATCGTCCAGAGTAGAATCTACAGGAATTGCCACAACCTTTGTGCGATGAGTCATGATATCGGCCACTACCTTATCATCGAACTCAAAAACATTTTCGATAAAGGTTTTTTCTATAGCGTCTATGGCTCCTTTTTCCTCTCCGACTTCAATTAACATTCGTATTTCTTCTTCTGTAATTTCTTCATCGTCAGCATCGGGATCTCCTCCCGCAAGTCTGACAAAGAAGTCGGTACTTACTGACAATAATTTTACAACGGGAGAAGTGATTTTTGCAAGAAAATTTAAGAAACCAACTACTCTTACAGCCAATTTCTCAGGCGCTTGCAGTGCCAGCCTCTTGGGCACCAGTTCCCCGAACACCAGGGTGAAATATGACAAAATCAAAGTTATCAGTACAACTGCTATGGGTTTTAATATGGTCGGCGATACTGCTATACCTGCAGATGCTGCCCATTTTACCAGTTCATCGGCATAGGCTTCTGAAGCAAAGGCACTCGATAGAAAACCTGCCAGAGTAATTCCAATCTGAATTGTTGATAGGAATTTGCTTGGATCCTTAAGTAAGATTTGGACCTTAGCCGCCTTTGAATCTCCTTCTTCCGCCATGATCCGAAGCCTGCTGTCGTTTATCGAAACCAAGGCCATCTCAGAACCGGCAAAATAAGCGTTAAACGCAATAAGCACCAAAATAACCAGTATATTGATTAACAAAATATTACCCCTCAATGGAAAAATAGTTCTAAATAACACAAAAAGACAATTAACCCCGGAATTTTTAAAGCAATGCAGGGGCTCATTGTCTTAGACACCGCACCATATTTTCCCATAGGCAAGTACTGCTACAAGGACCGTCGTCCACGAATAATCCACCACCTTAAATAAATAATTAATATTTAAATATGCTGTTTGCTAAATATTATACCAATTGTATATCCAAAAGTAAACCGTTAGAAGGCCGTTTCGGCCTTCAGCCCGGTGTTTTTCTATACATCAAAGCAGCTGCCGCCTATGAACTCTCGGAGAATAGAGTTGTTGGGAATATAATCAACAAGATCGGGAGACATATCCTCAAAGTATTTCAGGAATTTGCTCAGCCGGTTTACTTCAGGGAAGTATATGCTGTCTTCCGGTACCTTATCCAGCAAGGGAAGTATGATGGGTTTTAATACCGACAGCTCATAAAGCAGAGCTGAATTAATCATAATATCAGCAGATTCCTGGAAGGGGAAAATGTTTCTTTCCTCTCCCCGCCGGACTCCGGGCCACATTCTTAAGGTATCTTCAATAGGGGTTCCTCTGAATTGATAGTCGCGAACCATGCGGCGAATCAGTCTGGCATCCGTTGTAGGAATCCGGTTGTGTTCATCAACATTAAGCTGGGTTAAAGCGCTGATATAAATCTTATATTTATTTTCTGCCGGGATCATTTCAGTCAGCTTCTCATTCAGACCGTGAATCCCCTCAACAATAATGGGCTGATCCTGGGTAACCTGAATCGTATATCCCCGGTATTCCCGTTTGCCGGTATGGAAATTGTAAAAAGGAATCTCCACCTTCTGGCCCTGGATCAGGTTGGTCATTTGCTCATTAAACAGTTCCAGGTCTATGACATCAATAGACTCCAGGTCCTGTTCCCCGTTTTCATCTAACGGTACATCTTCCCGGTTCCGAAAATAGTTGTCCATGGAAATGGGAACCGGTTGAAGGCCGTTTACCATGAGCTGGACCCTGAGCCTCTGGGCAAAGGTAGTTTTTCCCGATGAGGAAGGTCCTGCAATAAGAATCAGCCTGATGGCATCCGTATGCCGGGCTATTTCATCTGCTATGGCTGCAATTTGCTTTTCCTGCAAGGCTTCACTTATGCGGATAAGATCGGGAGCCCTCCCGTCTCTTATTACCTGGTTCAGGTCAGCTATATTCCTCACCCCTACCAGTCTTGACCACTTTTCCGACTGGCGGAATACGGTAAAGAGTTTTGGATTGTCCTGGAAAGGCCGAATCCTATATGGATCTTCAATATGGGGATATTGTATAATCACGCCGGGCAGATAGAACTTCAGCCCAAATTCCTTCAAATATCCTGTGGAAGGCACCATATATCCATAAAGGTAGTCCATCATCCATCCGTTGCGGTAGATGCTTATATCTTTTTCCGGCCGCAGATCCATAATTTTGGCCTTTTCCTCCATGCCGTTTTCTATAAAAACTTTCTTGGCCTCTTCAATGGGAACATCAACTTTTTCAAAGGGCTCATCCCTTTCAATAATGCTGCGCATCTGTTGTTCGATGTTTTCCACCTTGCGGGGGGTTAAAACTATATCTTCAGATAACTCACAGTATAAACCGCCGCCAAAGGAATGTTCCACACGGACTTCGCAATTCGGAAAAAGCTCCTTGCATGCACGGATAAAAACAAAGGTCAGACTTCTTAAATAAATCCGCTCACCGTCTTTCATAGACAGATCTATTGGTTTAATCGCGCAATCCTCTTCAAGCTGGTATGTTAACTCCCTTATTCTGTTGTTAACAATGCCGGCGACAATTAAAGGCGCGGATGAATCCCGGGTGCTGCCGGAAGTCTGAAACAGCTCCTTGAGTGTAATGCCTTTATCAACTTCCCTTTGC
>JAAZHD010000441.1 GCA_012510895.1 Clostridiales bacterium | reverse complement strand
CCATGATAACAGATGAATATCAGGTTGGCAGGGTTGTGCTGGCGAAAGCCGGCAGGGATAAGGGTAAGGCCTTTATCATTATCCGGCGGCTGGACAATGATTATGTATACATCGCAGACGGCGCAGGCCGAACCCTGAGCAAGCCGAAGAAGAAAAAAATCAAACATCTGAAACCAAGACCCATATTAGTAAAGGAGCTTAAGGAAAAGCTCGAATCAGGCAGTTATGTGCTTGATGCGGATATCAGAAAATGGTTAACTAATTTAGGGTATAACAAATAAGGAGGGTGGTATTCCTTGGCAAAGGACGATGTAATTGAAGTTGAGGGCACTGTCGTGGAAGCATTGCCTAATGCCATGTTTCAGGTTGAATTGGAGAACGGGCATCAGGTACTCGCTCATATATCAGGAAAATTAAGAATGAATTTTATAAGAATTCTTCCGGGAGACAAGGTTACGGTTGAATTGTCCCCCTATGATTTAACACCTGGTCGAATTACTTGGCGCGGAAAAGGATCAGGAGGGCTTGTACGATGAAAGTAAGACCGTCTGAAAAACCTATGTGCGAAAAATGCCAGGTTATTAAGAGAAAAGGCAGAGTAGTGGTCATCTGCGAAAACCCTAAGCATAAGCAAAGACAGGGTTAAGAACTGTAAAAATATGCAATAATTAATATGGAGGTGTAGTAATGGCACGTATTTCCGGTATTGACTTGCCCCGGGACAAAAGAGTGGAAATTGGATTGACCTATATATATGGTATCGGGCGCAGCAAGGCAAATGAGATTCTGAAAGCTACAGGAGTTAATCCTGATACCCGGATTAAAGACTTGACAGAAGCCGAGGTTTCCAAACTCAGAGAATATATTGACAGAAATGTTCAGGTAGAAGGTGATCTGCGAAGAGAAGTCTCCATGAATATAAAGAGGCTCATTGAAATCGGCTGCTACAGAGGCATCCGTCATCGCAGAGGTTTACCTGTAAGGGGTCAAAACACTAAACAGAACGCCAGGACCCGTAAAGGTCCCAAACGTACTGTTGGAGCAAAAAGAAAAGGATAAGGAGGGTCCAAAGGAATGGCAAAAAGAACAGCACGTTCAACACGCAGACGCCGTGAGAAGAAGAATATTGAGCGCGGTGCAGCTCATATCAAGTCCACGTTTAACAATACCATAGTCACCATAACTGATACGGCCGGTAATGCAATTTCATGGGCCAGTGCCGGCGGACTGGGCTTTAGAGGATCGAAGAAGAGCACACCATTTGCTGCTCAGACTGCAGCAGAAGCAGCTGCTAAGGCAGCAATGGAACATGGACTTAAGACTGTTGAAGTATATGTAAAGGGACCGGGATCCGGCAGGGAAGCTGCTATCAGGTCACTGCAGGCAGCCGGACTGGAAGTTAACATGATTAAGGATGTTACCCCTATTCCCCATAACGGATGCAGACCGCCAAAGAGAAGAAGAGTTTGAGTAGTGGAGGTGTAGATTTAGATGGCAAGAAATATAGAACCGCAGTGCCGTCAGTGCCGCAGAGAAGGTATGAAGCTTTACCTGAAAGGTGACAGATGCTATACGGAAAAGTGCGGCATTACAAGAAGGCCTGTTGCTCCGGGACAACATGGTGTCAGCAGAAGAAAGGCTTCAGAATATGGAATGCAGCTTCGTGAAAAGCAAAAGGTAAGAAGATTATATGGAATGCTGGAAAAACAGTTCAGAAAATACTTTGATATGGCTGAGAATATGAAGGGCATTACCGGTGAAAACCTGCTTCAGTTACTTGAAAGAAGACTGGATAATGTAGTATATCGTTTAGGTTTTGCCACCTCAAGAAAACAAGCCCGTCAGCTTGTGAATCACGGACATATCACCGTAAACGGCAAAAAAGTAAATATCCCCTCCTACAGCACTAATGTCGGCGATGTAATTGCCGTAAGGGAAAAAAGTGCTTCAGGGATGGATCATTTCAAAGGCTTAAAAGATGGTTCAGGCCGCACAATCGTTCAGTGGCTGGAAGTCGATTATGAGAAGCTGGAAGGCAGAGTTATTGCACTACCGTCCAGAGAAGATATTGACATTGAAATTCAGGAGCATCTTATTGTTGAGCTGTATTCCAAATAATATCCCTTTCCCTCAGGATATGGATCAATATTTAATGAGGAGGGTTTGTATTGATAGAAATTGAAAAACCCAGAATACAGATAGTTGAAACAAGCGAGGATAACCGGTATGGCAAGTTTGTTCTGGAGCCTCTGGAAAGAGGGTTTGGAATTACCATAGGTAATTCCCTTCGCAGAGTGCTATTATCCTCTCTGCCTGGAGTTGCTGTAACATCCATAAAGGTTGATGGAGTTCTGCATGAATTTTCCACCATACCAGGAGTTAAGGAGGATCTGGTAGAGATCATTCTGAACTTAAAGGAATTGGCGTTGACACTGTCTTCAGATGAACCGAAGATTATAACCATCAATGCTCAGGGACCAGGCAGGATAACTGCGGGAGACATTATAGCAGATTCTGATGTAGAGATAATTAATAAAGATCATCATATAGCCACGTTAAATGAAGATGCAAAAGTCTTTATGGAGATTACCATAGAAAAGGGCAGAGGCTATGTGTCGGCCGAGCGTAATAAGCGTCCGGGACAGCCTATTGGTATGATTCCCGTGGATTCGATTTTTACTCCTGTACGCAGGGTAAACTATAATGTGGAAAATACCCGTGTCGGACAGATAACAGATTATGACAAGCTGACCTTGGAAGTTTGGACCAACGGAACAATTTCGCCCGAGGAAGCCACCAGCTTGGCAGCTAAGATTTTAGTCGAGCATATGTCCCTGTTTATCGACCTGACTGAACATGTTAATGATGTAGAAATCATGGTTGAGAAGGAAGAAGACAAACAGGAAAAGGCATTGGAAATGACCATAGAAGAACTGGATCTTTCCGTTCGTTCCTATAATTGCCTGAAGCGTGCGGGAATAAATACTGTACACGAATTGACGCAGAGAACAGCAGAAGATATGATGAAAGTTCGGAACCTTGGAAAGAAATCCCTGGAAGAAGTTCAGCAAAAACTGGCTTTATTGAATCTTAAACTAAAGGATAGTGAAGAGTAGAGGAGGGTGAATATGGCCGGATATAGGAAATTAGGCAGAGCAGGGGATCAGCGGAAGGCACTTTTACGCAACCAGGTCACCAATCTGTTATGGCATGGCAGGATCGAAACAACCAGCGCCCGTGCCAAAGAGATCAGAAGTATAGCCGAAAAACTGCTTACCCTTGCTGTTAAGGAATATGACAAAACTGTTAAGGTGACCAAGGAAGTGAACAATGAAAAAGGGCAGACCGTTACTATAGAAGTTACAAATGATTTACCGTCGAAACTGCATGCCAGAAGGCAGATGATGGCATATCTCTATGATATGAAGGAACTTCGCAAGGAAGATGAAACCAAAAAGGAGTATGCAGAACGCCTGAGAGAGGTAAAACATCCCTTAATCGAGAAAATGTTCAATGAGTATGGACCTAAGTATCGTGAAAGAAATGAAAAGCAGGCTTCCAGTGGCGGTTACACCAGAATTTTGAAAAAGGGTCCCCGCAGAGGCGACGGAGCAGAAGTAGTTATCATAGAGCTTGTATAATAATTGGATTTCCTTTTCAAATAATGGATTAAGTTCATGGGAGGTTTCACCTATAGCTTAATCCCTATTTTTTGCAATTTTATTTGTGTTATGATTGAAATACTAACAATTTCAGGTTATGATATACACCAACCTGTTTATAAATCACAAAGCCATAAAGTATTGTTCAGCGGCCGACAGTATCATGGGGACATGTATAGGGAGGAAAAAGCTTTATAATGGAACCTATCATAAAAGCAAGAAATATACAATTTAGTTATAATAATGAAGAAAAAGCATCCGCTCTGGCATTGGATGATGTGTCTATTGATATTAATAAAGGGGAATTTGTTGCTGTCATAGGCCATAACGGTTCCGGTAAGTCCACCCTTGCCAAGCACTTCAATGCCCTGCTTCAGCCCCGTTCCGGTGAAGTTTTTGTCAAGGGGATGAATACAAAGGATGAAGATAAGATATGGGACATTCGGCAGGTAGCCGGAATGGTATTCCAAAACCCGGACAATCAGATGGTTGCAACAATTGTTGAGGAAGATGTGGCTTTCGGTCCGGAAAATATGGCCGTACCTCCCCATGAAATACGCAAGCGGGTAGATGAAGCATTAAAATCGGTTAATATGTTCGAGTTTGCCAAGGCTGCGCCTCATCTTCTGTCCGGCGGGCAGAAGCAGAGAATTGCCATAGCAGGCATTATAGCCATGCGTCCGGAAATCATTATTCTGGATGAGCCGACTGCCATGCTTGATCCTTCCGGACGAAAGGAAGTCATGGATACCATACATTATTTGAATGAAAAAGAGAATATTACGATAGTGCATATAACCCATTATATGGTTGAAGCAATAAGGGCCCACAGGGTAGTTGTGATGGAAAAAGGGAAAATAGTAATGGACGGACCTCCCCGTGAGATCTTCCGCCAGGTAACCGCCTTAAAAGAGTTGGGATTGGATGTGCCGCAGATAGTTGAGCTTGCCTATGAGCTGAAAAAAGAGGGTTATGACATACCCAGCTATCCTATGAATATAGAAGAGATGGTGAACTTGCTATGCCCATAAGAATGGAAGAAGTATCTCATATATACATGCAGGGAGGGCCTTTTGAGTCCACTGCCATATATGATATCAACCTGGAAATAAAAGATGGTGAATTTGTAGGACTGATAGGTCATACGGGATCCGGGAAGTCCACACTTATTCAGCATATGAACGGATTATTGAAACCGACTAAGGGAACAGTTTATGTAGACGAGTTTCGCATTGTTAACGACACAAAAGATTTAATAAAAATACGTCAAAAGGTGGGTCTGGTATTTCAGTATCCGGAACACCAGCTTTTTGAGGAAACAGTTGCCCTGGACGTGGCCTTTGGACCCAAAAATCTGGGGCTTTCCAAAGAGGAGATAGAAAAACGTGTGGAAGAAGCCATCCGTTTGGTTAGGCTCGACTATGATCAGATAAAAGATCGTTCCCCGTTTGAGCTCAGCGGAGGACAGCGGCGCAGGGTTGCCATAGCCGGTGTGTTGGCTATGAAGCCGGAAGTACTTATCCT
>JAAZHD010000440.1 GCA_012510895.1 Clostridiales bacterium | reverse complement strand
TTACCGCTTAACATATTTACTTTTCAATGTTCATGCCCTGTTATGCATTTGGCAGGGCTTTTTGCCATGCATTTCTTTGCCTTGCAGTTCTTGGTTACCTTTTATCTACTTAAATTTTGACTGTCAATGACGGGCTCTGCCCGTTCATTTTATCCTTGACTGGAAAAATTTAAGTATATATTCTTCTCCTGGGGCTGCATTTGTTAAATTCCGTTAGATATTCTAAGTAAACTTAAGCTCTTTTTTCATTTTTACTTAACAGCTCCTAAATCTATTGTTAATATTGCATTATAAATCTTTTGAGTCTGTCTACTTAAGAACTTCTCGTATAATGAGAAAAATAAACATTCGTTCAAACTTGAATATATTGACAGGCTTTCTTCAATATAGGCTTCTTTAATTAGCGGTATTCGCATCGTACAATCTGCCTGTAATCCGTTGGAGTGATGCCATTTATCTTTTTAAACGCCCTGGTAAAAGAATTAGCCGATGTATACCCCACCTTTTCTGCTATTACCCTGATGTTCATCCTGCTGTCCATAAGGAGCTTTTTCGCTTGATTAATTCTGACATTCTCCAAATAGCTGGAAAAACTCTCCCCTGTATATTCTTTAAACAGTCTTGACAGATACGCTACAGATATATTAAATATGCCTGCTGTATAAGAAAGCGATAAATTCTGATCGTCATATTTTGCTTCTATAAACTTTATTACAGAATCTACCAGCCCTCTACATTGATTTTTGTAGTAATAATACTCACATAATTTGTTAAGTATTAACCAAATTTGATTGCTTAAACGATTGATATCGATAGAAAAATCCAAATCGATCAACAAATTTCTTATCTCATTATATTCCATATTTTTATCCGAAAAATATGCAAGGCTGCTGAAAAGCTTGTATGCAGTTTGCCACAAGCCGTAAATATACAGCTTGTGCATTTTCGGTGTTAACCTTTTTGATTGCTCAAGATATTTATAATACTCATCCTGGAGTAATTTATGATTAGCCGTTTTAACAGCATTTATTATAATGCTTTCAGTATCGTATGTATGAATAGGTATTATGTCCCGATCAAGAAACTCATCATACCAAATAACGGTCTTTTTATTCTCTAAATTGTTCCAGCATATATTTTCTATAACATTTCTTGCATTTTTGTATGATTTTGATATGGAAAGAGGTGACTGAAAAATACCTCCGGCGACAATTCTTATATCAGAAGACCCTTCTCTGGTTAAAGCAAGACAAATCTTATCGCATAAGCGCTCAATTCTGAATTTAAACTCCTGACTATTTTCCAAATCTGAAATCAAAATAACGGCAAAGCGGCCATTATCTACCCTGTACAAATATATTTTATCCGAGCCTTCTTCATCTTTAATAGTATCCTTTAACACGGCATAAATGTTTCTGTTGTTATAATCCTGCTCATAATCACTTTCTTCCGCTAAATTATTGATATCGAATAAAATAACTGTATAATTTGTTCCTTCCAAGGCCACACCAACATTCTGAGCACTTTTTAAGATTTCTTCATGTGTCGCATAGTTGCCACTAAGCAATCTTTCAAAGAACACCGACACATCCAACAGATCCAACTTGCCTACTTTAATCTTCCGTTGGTACATTGCTTTTTCATTCGAAAGATAAATAATATTTTGATAGATGAATTCATAGGGATCATATATTTTATTCTCTGGTGAAATGTGTTCGTTTGGAGTCTTCTTGAATGCATCCAGCAGTTTAGAAATTGGTTTAACATTTTTTTTTGTAAAAAGTAAACTAAAGATGAAACCCACAGATAGATATAATCCAAGTGACAATAGTATATCATTCCTCAACCTCTTGGTTAAAGACATAACCAATTGGTAAGGCAGTATAGCTACATATCTCCATCCATTAACCTTCGATTTAACGCTCGTAACCAGCATTTTGTTATCATTGATAACAATTTCGCTAACATCTGAATTTAGATCTATATGAATATTATTTTGCACTACATCTGCCAGAAAAGCACCTTCTCCTGTAAGAATATTATTATCACCGTCAACAATATATACACAACCTCCATTATCCACATTAATACCTTTTAGCACGCGTTTGATGCCTATACTATCTAAAAAGATAACTATAGCACAGTTATTATCAAAAGTAGTAATATATATAAGCATATTATTTTCCCTTGAAAGGCCATAGCAATCCATATATGCAATCGGTCTCTCTGATATAACCGTAGCATTATTGATTCTCCCGAATATCAGCTGTTTCCACTGATCGGGCGTAACAGAACCATCCTTATATTTACTGTTGAAAAAATCATCTATATACCAGGCAGACCCGGGCATAACTGCCAGATTACTATTCTTATACAAAATAGCATATGAATGAATCAGTTCATTGGTTAGAGAGAAATCAAACAGCGAATTTATTAAATCACGCACCTTGCAGATATTGGTTCCTACAAATGGCTGATAAACATACTTCATATTCTGTATCTTCGCATCTTTTTGCAAATTGATACAAATGTCTGCAAGATACTTGAACTGCTGATCTATTAAAGACGCATTCTGTTCCAAAACGCTGAAGTTATTATCTATAATCTGTTTCTTAACAATTGAAGTAGAAATTATTTATATATGTGTGTAAAATAAACATGAAATAAGCAGTATTATCAAATATGGCACAAAAAATTTTGTAAACACATACCTTTTCATAGGAAAGCAGCCCCTCATAAATATGCATTTATGCACTGAAACCGTTACTACGAAATATGGGTATGCCAACTTTGTATCGGGAAGTAAATACCATATCTCATTTTCCATTATTATTACCCTGTTTTATATTAATTCTTGGCCATCTATTATTATCAGGAAACACCTCTTTTCTTTAGATTCAAGCAAAATCGTTTATGAATGCTCTTATTGTATTTCTAATGCTGCCTTAATTGTTTACAACACATTATTTGCTTTGGCCCCTTAAAATTGGACATTAACTTGCTTTTTCTATTACTTTT
>JAAZHD010000439.1 GCA_012510895.1 Clostridiales bacterium | reverse complement strand
TGAGGCGCTGGCCAGATTGAGGACAGAAAAGCTCGGATATGTGTCTCCTGTGGAATTCATTCCGATCGCTGAGAAAACAAAGCTCATTCTTCCTATTGGTGAAAATATAATCATTAATGCTTTTTGTTTTCTGAACAGGCTTAGGGAACTTAAATATGATGATATAAGTATCTCAATAAATATTTCGGTAATTCAGCTTTTGAGTCCTGGTTTTACAAGCAGACTGGTCGAATTAATTAGAGAAATGAAGGTTGACTCAAATAAAATTTGCCTTGAAATTACGGAATCGATTTTTATTTCTGATTTTGATATAATAAATGACATTATTAAAAGGCTGCGGGACGAGGGGTTGTACATTGCTATTGATGACTTTGGAACGGGTCATTCCTCCCTTGCCAGGGAAAGAGGCCTGGAGG
Source organism: Clostridiales bacterium (assembly GCA_012510895.1). Lineage (GTDB taxonomy): Bacteria > Bacillota > Clostridia > Caldicoprobacterales > DTU083 > JAAZHD01. Next base: position 3,568 of record JAAZHD010000439.1, on the reverse strand, counting down.
TTGATTACATGAAAATCGATAAGTTTTTTATTGATAAGTTGCTGAACATTGATCCTGAAAAAGCAATAACTGGTGACATCATTTCCATAGCACATAAACTTGGCCAATGCGCAATAGCTGAAGGAGTTGAGCATGAGAGTCAGCTTAAGTATTTAAGGGAACATAACTGTGACAGGATACAAGGGTATCTGATCAGTAAACCCCTTGATGAAGATGATGCGGTAATATTTTTGGGAAAAATGCAATGATATTTATCGCAACAGCACTTGAAAACAGCATACCGGTCCTTGGTGCGGCCCTTGCACCCAAAGACGGAGTGCTTGTACTGCTTCATGATCCCGCAATTGACAGAGTGTATCAATAATCACTTTATTTCAAGGTTAGCATATCTGCAAAATAAGGTGGAATTAACTTTAGTTATAGTTAGGAGAAACTTGAGGATGACCAGCATAAATGACATCACAGACGGCAATATTTTCAAAGCACTATTTAGATTGGCTCTTCCTATTATGGGAACTTCTTTTGTTCAAATGGCCTACAATTTAACAGATATGATTTGGGTAGGCAGAATTGGCTCCAGAGCTGTAGCTGCAGTAGGAACAGCTGGCTTTTATATATGGCTGGCAGCGGCATTTATATTAATATCCAGAATAGGTGTTGAGGTTGGAGTCGCCCAATCAGTGGGTAAACGGGACATAAATGAGGCAAAGCTTTATATACAACACAGCATCCAGCTTATTGTTTTTATGTCTTTTCTGTATGCATTGACATTGATAACATTCCGGAAATCTTTGATTGGTTTTTTTGATATTGGGGAACAGGATGTTACAGATGATGCCATAACTTATCTAGTCATAGTTTCGTTTGGAATTGTGTTTTATTTTATTAATCCTGTTTTTACCGCGATTTTTAATGGATATGGAGAAAGCCGGATTCCCTTTGCAATAAACTCGTTGGGATTAATCTTAAATATAGTTTTGGATCCTTTGCTTATTCTGGGATTAGGACCTTTTCCGAGATTAGAGGTTGCCGGCGCAGCCTTGGCAACCATAATAGCTCAGTTTTGCGTAACTGTAATATTTATAATTAAGGCACGAGGGACAAAAGAGTTGTTTTCCGATCTGAACCTTTTTACTCCTCCTGATATGAGCCGGATAAAGAGTATTGTCAGATTAGGATTTCCTGCAGGGCTTCAAAGCGGAATGTTTACGATATTCGCGATGTTTATTGCAAGGATTATCGCTCAGTGGGGCCCAATACCTATAGCAGTGCAAAAAGTAGGTTCCCAGATTGAAGCCCTATCATGGCTGACGGCATCCGGGTTTCAAACAGCGATGAGTACTTTAGTTGGACAAAATTATGGGGCTGGTAAGTGGCCAAGAGTCGTTAAGAGTTATTTTATTGGAATTTCTGTTATGTCAATAATAGGACTGCTGGCCACTGTACTTCTGATATTTATTCTAAGACCGTTATTTTCCTTATTCATTGCAGAAGAGGAGTCTATTAGATATGGAATTGTATACTTAAGGATAGTAGGTCTATCTCAGATCTTTATGTGTATAGAATCCACTACAGCGGGTGCTTTTAACGGGTTAGGGAAAACTATTCCTCCATCGGTAGTCGGAATAACATTCAACGCATTAAGAATACCTGCTGCCCTCTTATTATCGTCTACTGCTCTGGGACTTAACGGTGTATGGTGGGCCATAAGCATGTCAAGTGTTTGCAAGGGAACCGTGCTGACAGTTTGGTACTTATCTTATATTGCCAGACATCCTGAAACGAAAGATAATAGGTTATCTAATATTATTCTTGAAAACAAACGGTAAGTTAAACTAAGCTTTTTACTAATCCAGCCTCATAGCGACAGCGGTCTTCACAGCATATTCATATGTTTTGGGTAATTAATGAATAAAAGAAAATAATAGGATGTGGAGATAGTTATATGGATATATTTGAAAAAGTAAAACAGGAAATAATAGCAGATGCTATGAATATTTCTTACACAAGAAAAGGAATCCCGCCTTTATTTAAAGCCTCAAAAAATGCCAGTATTGCAATAGTTGGTCAGGCGCCGGGACGAAAAGCAGAGAGAACTCAAATAGTTTGGAATGATTTAAGCGGTGACCGCCTGCGAGAATGGATGGGGGTGACACGCGAAGTGTTTTATGGTTCAGATCGCATAGCTCATATGCCAATGGATTTCTATTATCCTGGCAAAGATAAACAAGGAGATTTACCACCTCGAAAAGGATTTGCAGAAAAATGGCATCCGCTGCTGCTGGGAAATATGCCTGATTTAGAAACGATCATTCTGGTTGGGAGCTATGCCCAAAAATACTATCTCGATAAAAGCAGAGAGAAGAATCTGACAGAAACTGTAAGATATTTTATAAATTACCTGCCGAAATATTTGCCTTTGGTTCATCCTTCTCCGTTAAATATTGGATGGTTTAAAAGGAATCCATGGTTTGAAAGTGAGGTTCTGCCGGTTTTGAAAAGAATTGTGAGCAACACAATAAACTAATCAAACAGTTTTTTTAGTGATATGAACATGTTCATCCGCAAGATGAAACTGGAAAGGGCTTTTTCATTAACAGAAAAAGATATTAACAGCGATTATTGCCTTGTTTTTGATACCTCCTAATGATAAAAGTTGAATGAGAACGATTCATGGATGTATCTAAGGATTAGGGATTGCATTTACAGATTACAAACCGGATCATTACTATCATCATCATATCAGAACTATACATAAGTGAAGCATTGGTTCGCATCGTCTACGCATGACGTTTGTGTTAAAATGTGCTGAAAAAATGTATAAATCAATAATCAATGCCGGCGTTTGCCAGTATTTGGAGGAAAGCATATGGAGAATGATAAAAGCATTTCTTTAAGGTTTAAGGTATTTAATTCGGTTTTTCTGGTAGGCATATGTATGTCATTTTCATGTAGTTTAGTTAATTTTATTCTGGGTTTGGGTGAAGTAATTATATTAATATCATTTGCCTGCGGCGTTATTACGGTTGTATTATATGTAATATGAGGGAATTTCATAACTACACTCCTTCGTGTCATCGAAAAAAGTGTAGTTATGAAATTCCCTCGTAATAGTATAAATTTTACGCTTTTTATACTGCTGTATAAAAAAATAGACAAGCAAAAAGGAGTTGAACTGAAATATTTAGGTTGTTGGCAGAAAAACTGAAAGAATCATCTTTTTCAGTAATTCCAATTATTATTCTTGTTACAGTTCTTAATTTCACCATAGCACCGATATCATCGTCAAATTTTTTTGCTTTTTGTAATTAGCGCTGTTGTAATAATAATAGGAATTACTTTATTTAATATAGGTGTAGATATTTCTTTGATCCCTATAGGGAAGCATATTGGATCAACATTGGTAAAAACCAGAAAACTGCCTCCGATTGTAATTTTAACTTTCCTAATAGGGGTTTTTATTACTATAGCAGAACCTGATTTGGCTGTAATGGCAGGCCAAATCAATGGAGTTCCTGATTCTGTTATTATTATCATTGTTTCGCTGGGTGTAGGTTTAGCATTAGTA
>JAAZHD010000438.1 GCA_012510895.1 Clostridiales bacterium | reverse complement strand
GGGGCATATCGCACTGACCCAGCAGCTTTATGACGGTTTCAACTGCATTTCTTTGTTCGCTTTGTGCCAGGCCGAAATGAGAACCAAACACTGTTATTTTTTTGCCTTGGATGTTAACTACAGCTTTTATAACACATCTGGTTTCATAGTATATGTCTTCATCTTTTATTTCAGGATCTGGAATTTTTATTACTTCAAATTCTGTAATAGGATATTTAGATAATATTGCATTGCCATAAGGCAGTCCAGGTTCAAATCTTATAGCCTCTCCAAATTTGTAATAATTGAATCCGGTTTTTTCGGCAATTATTTTTGTTTGATCTTTATAGGTTGGATGATTCCCTTCATTTCTTACTTCATTCATTACTACAATATCCGGATTTTGGGATTTTATTGCTTTTGCTGTCAAATCGAAATCTATAATATCTTTGTCTTCTTTGATCGAACGAATATGATCACGGGCATGCTGGATGTTATAACTAACTAATCTTATCTGCACAATAATTTACCCCCTCGGCTGATTTACACGGTTTTTTTACATGAAAAAATTTTATTTCATTTACTATCAAAGTATAAGAAAAACTGCGAGTGTTGTCAATAAGAACACAGGCCGACAGCCGCCATATATAAAATATCCTCAATAAATATTGCAAAAAATAGTAAAGTAAACTAAAATCAAATAAATAATATATTCTCAGGAGTGTGATTTTTTTTGGATCCAGATAGTATGTGGAAATTTTTTATCACAATTATCTGTTTGTTTTTCTCTGCCTTGTTTACAGCGTCAGAAACAGCCTTAACGTCATTAAATAAATTACGCATTAAACAGATGATTGAAAGCAAAGAAAAAAATGCTGAAAGGATAAATAAACTGGTAGACGACCCCAAAAGGCTTCTATGTGCCATACTTATTGGCAAATATCTTATGAATATCAGCGCATCTTCTTTGATTACCTCAATCGCCATTATCAGGTTTGGCAACAAGGGTATAGGAATCACCATCGGAATTATGACTTTTATAATACTTATATTTGGCGAAATGGTTCCTAAGTCTCTGGCAGCTCACAGTTATGAAAGCATTTCATCCAGGCTTTCCGGTTTTGTCAAATTTTTCATGACTATTCTATCGCCTTTCAGCTTTCTCTTATCCAAAATAACTGATTCTATTATCAGAATCCTTGGCGGAGAAATTGATAATAATCAATCATTCATAACCCAGGAAGAATTCAAGTCAATGGTTAATGTAGGATACAGAGAAGGTGTTTTGGATGATGAAGAAAAAGACATAATACATAATGTATTCGAATTCAGCGATACAAGAGTTGAGGATATTATGACCCCTCGTACCGAGATGGTAGCCATTGAGGCTGATACTCCATATGAAGAGGTTTTACGAATAATTAGTGAGGAACGGTATTCAAGGATACCGGTATATGAAGAAACCAAGGATAATATAATAGGCATTTTATAAATAAAAGACCTGCTTTTCCAGCAGAATAAAATTAAGGAGACGGGATTTGACCTAAGGAAAATTATACGCCAACCTCACTTTACATATGAATCCAAGCCTACTAAGGAGCTTTTTAATGAAATGAGAGCAGACCGGGTGCATATGTCCATAGTTATAGATGAATATGGCGGCACAGAGGGTATTGTAACCATAGAGGATCTAATAGAGGAAATAGTAGGCAATATAGAAGATGAATATGATAAAGAAATCAAAGATATTGAAGTAATTGGAGAAAATGAATATATAGTTAATGGAAATGTCAGACTGGACGAAATTAATGAGGTTTTAGGGCTTAACATAGAATCAGATTATTTTGATACTATAGCAGGTTATGTAATCGGTATAATTGACAGGATCCCGGAAGAAGGCGAAGAAATAGAATATGAATATATAAAATTTATTATAGAAAGCATTGACAGAAATCGGATTGATAAGATAAAAATTTTAAAACTGGAAAGAAAGAAGGAGACAGATGATGAAGAAGATAATAACAGGGAAGACTAAAGATGTTTATGATTTAGGAAATGGAATCTATCGCATGGTGTTCAAAGATGATGTAACCGGGGAAAATGGTGTTTTTGATCCAGGAGCCAATACGGTTGGTCTTTCAATTGAGGGAATAGGAAGGGAAAATCTCAGGGTTTCCGTTATGTTTTTTGAAATGCTGGAAAAGGCAGGAATCGCTACTC
>JAAZHD010000437.1 GCA_012510895.1 Clostridiales bacterium | reverse complement strand
CGGTGGATCGCACCAGGGAAGAAAGATAATTTGATACAATTCTGGAGTAGTTCTCATAAATGGTACTCAGTGTGGTTATCTGTTCTTTGGAAAATTTATTGGGCCGCCTGAAATCATAGGGTTTTACAGTCCGTTCTTCACTCTCCGGTTTCAGATCTTCCGCTGCTATCTCACCGGATGATAGAGCTGACAGCAGAGTGTCGATCTCCTGCTGAGACAATACTTTTGACATTCTTTATCCCCCTCATGTTGCCAAAACCCTGTTTAATGCATCTATAACACGATCTCCCTGAAAAGGTTTAACTACAAAATCCTGGGCACCTGCCTGAATGGCTTCCATAACCATGGCCTGCTGCCCCATGGCGCTTAACATAATGATTTTAGCATCCGGGTCTATCTGTTTAATGGCCTTGACTGCATCAATTCCATTCATCTCCGGCATAGTAATATCCATCGTTGTAACGTCAGGCCTGAGTTCCTGAAATTCTTTGACGGCTTCTAGTCCGTTTGAAGCCTCTCCCGCTACTTCAAAACCGTTTTTCTCTAAAATATCTCTTATCATCATGCGCATAAATGCAGCGTCATCTACGATCAGTACACGCTTCGGCATTTCCAAAACCCTCCAAGTTTGTATTATAAATGTCTGCTTATCATATAATAACATTTTTCTACATTCATTTCCAATATTTTATAGTATTTTTTCAGCCAGACCCGGCATTTTTATAATTACCAGCCTTTCTTTTACATCCATTATCATGGTTCTCGCCAGGCTGCCTCCTACATTCTCAGCCAGAATAGGAATGCCCAGTTCATTCAGGCAGGCGCGGACAGCATCAACATATCGTTTGCCGATATCCATATTTTTGCTGCTTTCTGACAAGGGAAACATGGCTGCCCCGCCTGCTATTTTAGCTGCCAGATTTTTTACGGAAGCGCCGTGACTTACCATTTCCTCAACCATTTTGGGTATGGCAAGATCGGCAAACTTTTCCGCCCTGGCATCCTTTGGGAACTGACTGCTGTCAGGCAGCAAAATATGTGCCATTCCCCCGATGGTTAAAGCCATATCGTAAATACAAACACCCACACATGAACCAAGCCCCAGTGTGATAAGCCTCCCAGGCCCTTGGGCTATCTTGTAATCAGCTATGCCTACTATAATATCTTTAATATTTTTATCCATTTGCACTCCGCAACTTTGCTGCAAGCTTATATTTATCATGCCTATTACAGCATGAGCATGAAAAAATTTTTAAGAACTTCCCCATGGATTATATATACCGGTGTTGATTAACTCAATCATAATTCCGGCGATATCATCGTCATACCTGATTTTTCTGCCTGCAGTCAATTCTTTAATAACTTCACTGCGGGTTCTTGCCGCCCTGTATACTCTCTCAGTAGACATGGCTTCTGTTACGTCACAAACTGTAATAATTCTTGTCTCAAGGCTGATCTCCTTGCCGCGAAGGCCGTCCGGATATCCGGAACCGTCCAGCCTTTCATGATGGTGCAGTACCATATCCTTTACGCTCCAGGGAAAATTTTCGTCCTTTATCAGCTCAAAACCAATTTTAGGATGGTTTTTTATCTCCATAAATTCCTCTTCTGTTAAGGAATCCTTCTTGTTCAGAATTTTCCTTGGAATTCCTATTTTCCCTATATCGTGCAGCATCCCGCCTATATACAGCTCATGTATTTTGGCCTCATCCAGGCCGGCCCGTCTGCCGATTAAAACAGCCAGCTCTGCCACCCGTTTCTGATGCCCTGCAGTATAAGAATCTCTGTAATTTAGTGCGTATTGTACTACTTCAGCAAAATTATGCGTATTAATCTTTGTTGTCATAGTATCATCCTAAGGTCTGTATATTTAGTGACTTAGATGTTGTTCTGCTCTTTTCAATTTTTTCATAGAAAAAAGATTTCAGCGACATAAAACCGTACCTGTCCGGATAAATGATCTGTTCCGTACTTCCCAGAAATAATACACCCCCGGGTTTTAAGGAGCTGTGGAAGAGGCCGTATATCCCTTCTTTGGTCTCCTGGGTAAAATAGATCATCACATTCCTGCAAAGTATAAGGTGAAGGTCTTTTGGATATGGATCCTTAAGCAGATTAAGTTTTTTAAACTCCACACATGCCTTAACCTCATCTTTTACGGTGCATGTATTATCTTCTATATAAAAGAATTTTTTTATCCAGCTTTCCGGCATATTTTTTAATTCTTTTTTATCATAGATACCCGAACGAGCCTTGTCAATGGCTCGTTCGTCTATATCAGTGGCCAATATCTTGATTCCGCTGTAACTGCCGAAAACCTGGTGAAGGAGCATGACCATGGAATAAGGCTCTTCCCCGGTGGAGCAGGCAGCGCTCCAAATTTTCAGGGGCTGGGATAATTTCAGCAGCTTTGGAATGATTTCATTACTCATTTTTTCCCATTGCTCAGGATTCCTGAAAAACTCGGTAACATTTATGGTAAGGTAATCGATAAACTTCTCCCGCAGCTCCTTATCGGCAGCCAGAGCAGAGCAGAATTCCCTGTAAGTCCGCAGCTTATGGCGGATAATTAAGGAATCAACTCTTCTTTTCAT
>JAAZHD010000436.1 GCA_012510895.1 Clostridiales bacterium | reverse complement strand
TAAGTTTTTTAACATATCCTTTTTCATATTCAAAGTTTCCTGGGTCTTTAAGGTAGTCCAAAAGGTCGGAGCCTTTATTGTAATGAATGCCCAGGCTTTGTTCCTGGATAAAGGCATTAGGGGTACAGAAATCCAGCTGGAAGCAGGCTGCCAGTGCAATGGGCCCCAGCGGACAGTGGGGGGCCACCGACACATCATAAGCCTCTGCCATGGCAGCAATTTTCCTGGTTTCCCAGATTCCGCCTGCATGGCTTACATCCGGCTGTATAATGTCAACCGCTCCATCTTCAAAAACCTTTTTAAAATCCCATCGGGTATACATACGCTCTCCGACAGCTATGGGAATAACTGTATGCATACGCAGTTCCTTCAGGGCCTCATTATTCTCCGGAAGCACCGGTTCTTCAATAAACATAGGCCTTAAGGACTCCAACTCCTTAATCAGGATCCTGGCCATTGACTTATGTACTCGTCCATGAAAATCAATTCCCACATCTACCCCATAACCGATTTCATCACGGATGGCAGCCAGGCGTTCAACAGCCGCATCAATTTTTGAATAGGAGTCGATCCAGTTCATTTCATCTGTGCCGTTCATCTTTAAGGCTGTATAACCTGCTGCAATTTTCTCCCTGGCTTCAGCAACCACATTTGAAGGTTTATCCCCGCCGATCCAGCAGTATACCTTAAGCTTGTCGCGAACGGCCCCGCCCAGCAGTTCATAAACGGGAACTCCCAGCTTTTTGCCTTTAATATCCCAAAGGGCCTGTTCAATTCCCGATATTGCGCTTGTCAGGACCGGACCGCCCCGATAGAAACCGCCCCGGTACAGGGTTTGCCACAGATCCTCAATATTCCCGGCTTCTTTCCCTATAAGGTAATCGCTCATCTCCTCCACAGCGGTTTTGACCGTATCCGCCCTTCCTTCTACAACCGGTTCCCCCCAGCCTGTAATACCGTCGTCCGTAGTCACCTTCAGGAAAAGCCACCTGGGAGGAACTTTAAACAGCTCCATCTGTTTAATCTTCATGCCATACCCTCCTTCTTGAGAATCTTTTGCCTTTTAATGTATTCTATTAATTTGTCCGGAAAATCAATGGTCATGCCGTCTGCGCCGGCATCATACGCCTTTTTCATCAGGTCTTCGTCGGCAACGCCCCATGCCCGGACAAACAGCCCTTTTTCGTGTGCATATTCAACATCCTCTGCATTTAATGCAGCTGCCCGTGGGCATATTGCTTCCATTTTGTTCTCCAGACATATATGAACCGTTTCTTTTTTGCAGTCCGCTGCAAGATATCCGGTTGGAATTGCTTGATCCATTTTTTTAATTTGTTTAAGTGAATTCAGATTAAAGGAAGTGATCATAAAGTCTTCAGTTTCCAGATTTGCTGCTTTAATTTCGTCAAGTAACTGCTGTTCAATATTAACATCTTTAATTTCAAGGCTTAAGTGGACCCTGCCGCCGTAGCGGCACAGAAACTCATCCAGCCGCAGAATTCCTGCTCCTTTGTATTCCTTGGAAAACCATCCTCCGAAATCCGCCTTTTTAAGTTCTGCATATGAATAATCCTGGACTCTGCCTGTAAGATCAGACTTATTATCCAGGATATTGTCATGAAAGAGAACCAGGACTCCGTCCCTTGTTCTGCGAATATCGGTTTCCAGACCGTCAACACCCAGGTCCAGAGCTTTGTCAAAGGAAGGCACTGTATTTTCCGGAGCATAGGCACAAGCCCCTCTGTGCCCTATTACATAAAACTTCTTCTTCATCTTCACAAGCCTGCTCCCCCTTAACCCATAGATATGAATACCTGCTTTATTATATCAGTTCAGCCATATGTCTAGCAATTGCATATGTCCAACAATTCCTGTTTAATGCAGGCTCACAGCAAAAAAGCAAGGCAGCTTCATCAAGCATGTTTCAAAGGATACAGGCGTATTTTTTTAAGTTTTCCCGAGCATTTAATAAGCTGCTCTTTAGTAAAGGGTTTGCCATGGGAAGGATACACTTTCTCAAACTCCAGCCTCATCATTTTCTCCCATGAGGCCTTATATTCATCCAGATCTTCCATCCTGATGATAAAATGACTCCTGCCCGGTATGCCGTTCATGGCTGCATCACCGCAAAAGAGCACTTTATTATCGAACAAAAAGCCTATGGAATCTTTAGTATGACCGGGAAGAGGAACAAGCTTTGCAGAAAGGGCTTTTTCTATTTTTGGCAGCTCCTCTTTGGTTGCAAGAATATAACGATCGGAGGTATCCAGCGGCTGAAAACTATCTTTCTTCCTGCCAAACAGTTTCACCAGTTTATAAAGGATCCACGCCCATATGCTGCTGAAACCGCCCCCGAAGGAGCTTTCTCCTGCTTTAAGCCGCTCAGCTGATACAGGATGAAGAATTATCCTTGCCTCTGTCTTTTCCAGCAGTTGACTTAGGAAACCCACATGACCTTCATGAACATGGGTAATAAGCACATATGCAATGTCTGTAAGGGCAATACCCTTCTTTTTTAAAGCTTTTTCAAAGTACCTGAACTGCTTTCGGTATCCTGCATCAATCAGCAGAAAGCCTTTATCAAGCTCAATCAGGTAGATGTTGCTCAGCCTGTTGCCGGCATTAATCAGCCTATCCTCAACAGGCTTCCTCATAAGGAACATTCCGTAAACCTTTTCAGCTAAGTCTGCATCTGCTTTTCTTACCTTCTCAATGTATGAATCAAGGCCTTCAAATTCATCTATTATCTGACCCATAAGGATTGTTTCCATCTGGTTTCTGATGCGATGGGCACCGGTCAGGCTCTCTTCATCCTGAATGGTGCTGATCAGCCAAATGGTGTCCACCAGGCAGTCCAGAACTTCCTCTTCTGTGAAAGGCTTGTCCCAATGGCTTTCCCCGGCCTCATGTGTTCCTGTCTGCCACTCCTGATTATCCAGTGCCGCCTCAACAATTTCCTTTGACTGGCCTATGGCACAATTATGTCCTTCGCATGTGATGCAGTATTCCAGGCCCAGGCATATATTTCTTAAGTCTTCTTTCATATGCAGGTAATAATCATGAAGCAGTTTCGATTTGGCAATAAATTCGGACTGAATTCCCTCGCGCCTTCTGCGGATTAATGTATTTACCATCCAAAACAGTATCAGGGCAAGCAGGGTAATAAAAGGAACCACAATATAGGCATTTAAAAACTCATCAGGCACAGTCTGGAAAAGCTTCTGAAGGCCGAAAAACATGAAAACAGAGGCTGCAAGTATTTTAATGCCCAGTTCCGGAATCTTGTCTCCTAATTTTATGCCTATAATTATTCCAAGTGCCCCTGTGGCTATCATACCTGAAACAGTTCCCGCCAGGACCACTAGCGGGTACACGGCGTCCGCTGCCAGTGTTATTGCGGTCAACTGGGTTTTGTCGCCGAGTTCGCCTAAAAAGAAAGCGCAGGCAACCGTTGCTGCCGGCCCAAACTGCAGGCCCGGCTCTTTTTCTTCATCTTCCTCTTTCTCAGGTTTCAATGTCCAAAGAGCAAATCCAATAAAGGCGGCACCGGCTATCATCTGAATGGTGCTGATCGGGACCACTCTGGATAAATAGCTGCCCAAAACAACTGCCAGACCATGGTTTAAAAATGCTCCGATTCCTATACCGACAAGAACTTTTCTGACAGGGAAACGGGTAGCAAATGCCATTGCCAGAATCTGAGTCTTGTCCCCCATTTCCGCGACAAATATTAGTAAAAATGCCCTGATCAGCTC
>JAAZHD010000435.1 GCA_012510895.1 Clostridiales bacterium | reverse complement strand
ATATCTGGTTATTTGTTTTTGTGTCATCAAGTAGCGTACCTCACATTTCATAAGTGACATTTTATCACGAGAGTCTACATGGTGACATTATCATAAGTTAAACACAGTAGATGCTCTAAGTAACTTGCAGGTTGGTATTGATCGGGTTATAATTAAGATTGTAAGCATTCCGATCAGGAGGTAATAGATGGCAAGTTTGACACCTATGATGCAGCAATATATGATGTTAAAAGAGCAGCATAAAGATGCCATTTTATTTTTTCGGTTAGGCGATTTTTATGAGATGTTCTTTGATGATGCTATTACAGCTTCAAGAGAACTGGAGATTACATTAACAAGCAGAGATTGTGGTTTGGAAGAACGTGCCCCTATGTGTGGTGTGCCATGGCATTCTGCTGATGGATATATTTCTAAATTAATAGATAAAGGATATAAAGTGGCTATATGTGAACAGACACAGGATCCAGAAGATGCTAAAGGTTTGGTAGAACGTCAAGTTGTACGTATAGTTACGCCCGGTACTGCAATAGAAAGTTCTTATTTGGATGAGAAAACTAATAATTATTTGGTTTCTCTGTTTTGCTACAATAACTATTATGGTCTGTCAGGCGTTGATGTGTCCACTGGTGAGTTTTTTCTATCAGAATTTACTACGAATAATACTAAAGATAAGTTAGAAAGTGAGTTAGCTCGCATTAATCCAAGTGAGCTCCTAGTGAATGATATATTAGCGAAAGATACTGAATTTTTAGATTTGATAAGAAATAGATACTCCTCTCTTATTACTCCTTATTATGACTGGGCTTTTGAAGAAGACAATGCTTATAGGACCTTAATAGAGCATTTTAAAGTGCAATCTCTTGAAATATATGGTTGCGAAAACTTATTATATGGTATACGTGCAGCAGGAGCACTGCTTACTTATTTAGCAGAGACTCAGAAGAATGCTCTTTCACATATTAATTATATTAAGACAATATCATATAAATCTCATATGATATTAGATGCTACAGCCCAAAGAAATCTGGAGTTAACTGAAACTATTCGAGGGAAGAACAGAAAAGGTTCACTCCTTTGGCTTTTAGACAAGACAGATACAGCTATGGGCGGGCGTTTATTACGTCAATGGATTCAACAACCTCTTGTTTCTAAAGCACAAATAGAAGAACGCTTAGATGCTGTACAGGAATTAAAGGAAAACATTGCTCAGGTAGACGAAATAAAGGAACTATTGGGAAAGGTATATGATTTAGAACGTTTGGCGGGGAAAATCGCTTTTGGCAGTGCTAATGCAAGAGATATGCTTTCTATAAAACAGTCTCTAAAGCTTTTGCCATTGCTTAAGGAAATCTTAAGGAAATCGAAAAGTAGTATTTTAAATAGGCTTTGTATTGAAATGGACACATTAGAAGATATACACACGCTGTTAGAACAGTCTATTTTCGAGGATCCGCCTATATCTTTAAAGGAAGGAAATTTAATTAAAACCGGATGGAATACTGAGTTAGATAAATACCGCTTGGCCATGACGGAAGGGAAAAAATGGATTGCAGCTTTGGAAGAACAAGAACGGATGAAAACTGGTATAAAAAATCTTAAGATAGGATTCAATAAAGTATTTGGTTATTATATTGATATAACAAAATCCTACTTTGATCTGGTGCCTGAATATTATATACGTAAACAGACCTTGGCTAATTCTGAACGATATATTACCCCCGAATTAAAAGAAGTTGAAAACAGTATTTTAGGAGCTGAAGAAAAAAGTATTAGATTAGAGTATCTACTATTCATAGAAGTACGTGATAAGGTAGCAAAAGAAGTCAGTCGGATACAAAAAACAGCTTCTATTCTGGCTTCGTTGGACGTTCTGAGTTCTTTTGCAAAGGTTTCTTATGATAACCATTATACGAGACCGGTTATTAGAGAAGATGGCATAATAAAAATAAAGGATGGTAGACATCCGGTTGTAGAAAAGACAATGGCTAACGGTTTGTTTGTACCAAATGACACAAGTATAAAAGCGGGTTATGATCATTTAATGATCATTACTGGGCCTAATATGGCAGGTAAAAGTACATATATGAGACAAGTTGCTTTGATAGTACTCATGGCACAAATTGGCTGTTTTGTACCTGCTAAAGAAGCAGAAATAGGTATAGTAGATAGAGTTTTCACTAGAGTAGGTGCTTCAGATGATCTTTCCTCCGGACAGAGTACTTTCATGGTAGAAATGAGTGAAGTAGCTAATATACTTCACAATGCTACGTCTAAGAGTCTTTTGATATTAGATGAAATTGGAAGAGGAACCAGTACTTTCGATGGGCTCAGTATTGCTTGTGCGGTGATTGAGTACATATGTCAGAGCCCATCCTTAAGAGCACGAACTTTATTTGCAACTCATTATCATGAACTAACTGAATTAGAAAACAAGTTTCCTGGAGTCAAAAATTATAATGTAGCTGTTAAAGAGCAAGGAGACGATATTATATTTTTGCGCAGAATTGTCAGAGGCGGAGCAGATAAAAGCTTCGGTATTCAAGTTGCAAAACTTGCGGGTCTTCCTATAGAAGTTATTAATAGAGCAGGAGACATTCTTAAAGAACTTGAGAAATCAGGTTTTAGTAAAAATAAGAGTAGTAAAGTTATTAACCCAGAGTCTCACAAGGAAACATATACAGAACAGTTAACTCTTTTTCAATCTAATTTATGTGAAATAGAGGAAGAACTGCGAAATCTGGACATAAATATAATTACGCCTATTGAAGCGCTTAACATATTACATAGTTTAGTGCAAAAGGTTAAGGAGTAAAACATGGCAATAATTCATAGGTTAGACAATAATATAATAAATAAAATAGCTGCAGGAGAAGTAGTTGAAAGGCCTGCCTCAATAGTAAAGGAATTGGTGGAAAATTCAATTGATGCCAGAGCTACAGCTATTTCAGTTGAGATTAGGAACGGAGGCATCTCTTATATTCGTGTAACGGACAATGGGGTTGGAATGGATAAGGATGATGCAGAAGCTGCTTTTTTAAGACATGCAACTAGTAAAATAAAATCTATGGAGGACCTTAAAAATATTATTACATTAGGTTTACGTGGAGAAGCATTATCAAGCATTGCAGCAGTTTCTCAAATTGAATTGATGACAAGGCAACCTGGGTCTATGTCCGGATACAATGTCATCAATCATGGCGGAAAACTAATTCAAGCCCGTGAAATTGGTTGCCCAGAAGGTACTACCATCGTGGTACGTAATCTTTTCTATAATACCCCCGCTCGCTTGAAATTTCTAAATTCAACACGAAGTGAAACTGCTGCAATCAGTGATTTAATAGCTAAATTAATAATGGCTAATCCTATGGTATCTATCAGATATTTAAATAATGATAAGACTATATATCATTCACCAGGAGATGATCAACTCATAAATTGTATTATAAGTATATATGGTAAAGATATTAAAAATGAATTAATTCCTGTTAAAGTTGAACTTGATGAATTGTCAATTACAGGTTACATTGGAAAACCTACTATAACTCGCGCCAACAGAACCCATCAATCTTTCTTTGTCAACGGCAGATATATTAAAGACAACATGCTGACTCGTTGTGTAGAAGAAGCTTTAAAGGATTGGATGATGGTAAATAGATTTCCTTGGTGTGTATTACATATTGAAATACAACCTGAAAAAGTGGATGTCAATGTGCACCCGTCGAAGACAGAAATCCGATTTCGTGATCCTCAGGTTATTCGATATATACTTACAAACAGCTTAAAAAAGATAATTGAAAAACAACCTTATATCCCAAGGGTCTTTTCCTCTACAAAAATCATGACAAAGGATGAATTTTCTGAAAACAATTCGGATTGTGAAAAACAAATAAAAGATATAGTCAAGGGGAAAGTGCGTCTAATCCATTTTTTGAATTAAAAGAGGAACCTGTAATAAAAAAAGTAAATATCCGAAGAGAGATTCAAGAAGATATTTTTTCAGAAACTGGTATGAATGGTAAGAAAGAAGACAATACTATAGATGTCTATAGTCTTAGAAAGTGGAATGTTATTGGCAGTGCTTTTTCTTCTTTTGTATTGATTGAGACTGATACACAGTTATATATAGTAGATCAACATGCAGCCCATGAACGGTTGCTATTTGAAAAACTAAAGACATCTATTCAGAACCAGAAAGTAGTCAGTCAGCTTATGCTCCCCCCTTATGTGTTGGAGGTTACAAATGACGAATTCATATATATAACTGAAAATATAAATATTTTTCATTCTGCCGGCTTTGAGGTAGAACCATTTGGAGGGAAGTCGTTTCTAATCAGAGGGAGACCTTTGGCATTAAAAGAAGTTAACATCGGGGAATTGTTTCGCGAACTACTGGATTTGTACAATAATAGGAAAGGACAAGGTAAATATATATTGAGAGAAGATGATATTGTTAAGTTAGCATGTAAAAAGGCAGTAAAAGCCAACGATAAGCTTTCTCCAAATGAACTAAAACAGTTAATGAGAGATATTGAAGATAAGAAGATACCTTTAACTTGTCGCCATGGCAGACCTATTTTAATTTCCATAAGCAAGTATGAATTAGAGAAGAGGTTTAAGAGGATTCAATAGAAGGAGAACTAATAATAAATGAAAAAAACCCCGCTGCTTGTAATTACCGGGCCTACATCTACAGGGAAAACTGCTTTGGCTATCAAAATTGCACAAGTCTTAAATGGTGAGATTATTTCTGCAGATTCCATGCAAATTTATCGCTACATGGATATTGGTACAGCCAAACCAACAATTGAGGAAAGAAAGGGAATTCCTCATTATATGTTAGACATTGTTTATCCTGATGAGGAATACAATGTGGCTCTTTTTCAAAAACAAGCGATGAAAACTATAGAAGATATTTCCAAGCGTGGAAGGTTGCCCATTTTAGCTGGAGGCACAGGTTTATATATTAATTCTATAATTTATCCTATGGATTTTTCAGATGCTGAAAAAGATCCTGAATATCGAAATTATTTAAAAAAACGGTTAAAAGAAAATGGCGTTCTGTGGCTTCATAATCAGTTAAAAAAGGTAGATTTAAAATCCGCGGAAAGACTACACCCCAATGATACTCGTAGAATCATACGAGCGCTGGAGATTTATCATTTGACAGGAAAACCAATGACTGCTTTTCATCAAAACTATAAAGAAATGGAACCTCCATATGACTTGTTACTTTATGGATTAACAATGGAAAGACAGATATTATATGAGAGAATCAATCTTCGTGTGGATTGTATGATTGAAGCTGGTTTGGTAGATGAAGTAAGAGGTTTATTAAAGAAAGGTTATACTAAGGATCTGGTTTCGATGCAAGGTTTAGGTTATAAGGAGATTGTTGCTTATTTAAAAGGGTTAGTTACATTAAATGAAGCTATTGAAGTTTTAAAAAGGAATACAAGGAGATTTGCCAAACGTCAGTTGACCTGGTTTAGACGGGAGAAGCAAATCAAATGGTTATATGCAGATAAACAAACTACTGAACAGCTTGCCGAACAGTTAATTTCAGATATTGGTAAAAACAACTTTCTAATCGGAGCTAGATGATGTATAATTAAATAATAAAGCACTATAGTTTGCGATCTATCGGTTTATTAAACATAAAAGAAAGGATGGTGCAGATAAATGGCAAATAGAGTCGCTATTGTATTGCAAGACGCTATTTTGAATCAGATACGCAAAGAGCATATCCCAGTAACTATCCATCTCACCAATGGGTTTCAATTGAGAGGGATGATAAAAGGCTTTGATAGTTTTACCGTTATATTAGACAGTGAAGGTAAGCAAATGATGATTTATAAGCATGCAATTTCAACCATTACTCCTGCGCGAAAAGTTGATTATGGCATGGACAACCCGAGTAATGAGTAATTTCCTTTAGTATTTAGTGTATTCTATACATACTTATTGAAGAAACGGGAACCAGCCTTTGGGTGGTTCTTTTCTATATAAAT
The DNA here is from genome assembly GCA_012510895.1 of Clostridiales bacterium. GTDB lineage: Bacteria > Bacillota > Clostridia > Caldicoprobacterales > DTU083 > JAAZHD01. Next base: position 1,518 of record JAAZHD010000435.1, on the reverse strand, counting down.
ATTAATTACATATAAGACAATAATTCTATGAGGTGACATATGGACTATATCCAATATTATTTAGGCCGTGGCGATATATGTCCCAAGGCTCTGGAAGTTATAAATGAAGCGCAAAAAGACGTAATTCCTAATTTTAAAATTATTGAAGACAGGGCGGAATATCATCAATCCAGAATTCTTGATATTTTTATTAAACATAGAATAAGTCAGAGACATTTCGTTGGAACATCAGGTTATGGGTATGGGGATGACGGACGAGACACTTTGGATTTGGTATTTTGCGATGTAATGGGAGGTGAGGATGCGCTGGTACGACCTCAGTGGGTTTCCGGCACGCATGTAATAAGTGATAGTTTGTTTGCGTTGCTTCGACCTGGTGATACTTTATTATCAATTACGGGCGAGCTGTATGATACCCTTCATGATGTTATTGGTATAAAAAATTCAGTACCCGGTTCATTACGTGAGTGGAATATTAATTATAAGCAAATTGACTTAACTTCAGAAGGTAAGATAGATCTTACTAAATTAAAAAGTGAATTAATGAATTCAAAAGTTAAAACAGTGATTATTCAAAAATCCAAAGGATATAGTACAAGGAGATCTCTCACCTCAAAGGAGATCTGTAAAGTTGCAGAAGAAATTAAGAAAATGCGTAAGGACGTTTTTATTCTGGTCGATAATTGTTATGGTGAGTTTACTGAAGACACGGAACCCAGCATAGGGAAAACAGATTTAGTTGTAGGATCACTTATTAAAAATCCAGGTGGAGGCCTGGCGCCTACAGGATCGTATGCAGTTGGGACGAAAGAAGCTATTTCGCTTTTAGAAAACAGGTTAACTTCCCCTGGTATAGGACGAGAAGTAGGTGCTTTTCCGTTTGGTTATGGATACTTTTACCAAGGACTATTTATGGCTCCTCATATTGTTTCAGAAGCCCTAAAAGGTTCCTTATTAGCAGGCAGGGCATTTGATTTGCTTGGATTTTCAACATATCCAAATTGGGATGAGGAACGATCTGATATCATTCAAGCGATTGAGTTTAATACATCTGAGCAAGTGATTGCATTTTGCCAGGCTATTCAAGCAGCTTCGCCGGTAGAAGGTTATGTCGTTCCATATCCATGGGAGATGCCGGGATATGAACATCAAGTTATTATGGCAGCGGGTACTTTCATTCCTGGTGCGTCAATAGAACTAAGTGCAGATGCGCCTATTAAAAAGCCATACATAGCTTATTTACAAGGAGGATTAACATATTCTCATGTAAAGTTAGCTTTAATCAAAGCATTAAGTAAAATGCAAAAAGAAGGTTTTATTTCACTATAAATAATATAATAAAAAGTGGGATAAAACCTTTTCAAAATACTGTATTGTATATAGATATGCTAGATCATGTATAATTAAGTTCGCAAAATAAAAGAAGGAAAAACCATCGGTCACTCCGAATTTGGTAAGTGACGAGCAAACCAAGGAGGAGTGAAAAACCGATGGCTTACTCTAATAATAAACTAAATT
>JAAZHD010000434.1 GCA_012510895.1 Clostridiales bacterium | reverse complement strand
GCATGGTTCTACCTGGAATTTCGTGGTCTGGGGTTTATTGAACTGTTTGGTCATTTTGGTATCTCAAGAGTGTGAACCCTTGTATGAAAGATTCCATAATAAATTTGACCTAAAAGGAAGATTTTGGTATCGGCTTTTTCAGGTCGGTAGAACATTCTGGTTAATGAGCTTTCTCCGTACTCTTGATGTATACACCGGAGTAGGTACTACATTCCGTATGTATGCTTCTGTATTTACAGTATGGAATCTTCCAGAATTGTTTCAGGGCGGATTAATGCAATTAGGGCTTACTATTGCTGATTATGTCGTTCTTATATTTGCCGTTGGTTTAATGTTATTTGTCAGCCTTAAATCACGTGCAGGAAGTATTTCTATGAGTCTGAATGCAAAACCCATGCCTGTCAGGTATGCTGCATATTTCCTTGTTTTTATAGCTGTTTTGGTATTTGGTGCTTATGGGGTCGGTTATGACGCCAGTCAGTTTATTTACAGCCAGTTCTAACATGTAGAATCATAGTGATAGTGGATGAAGCTGGCAAGACTAAATAGAAAGGGCTAGTAACTGTGATAAAAACTCTATTTCGTATTGTGAGCATTGTTTTATCAGTGTTTATTCTAATTTTTCTACAAAACTTATTAAAACCTAAATATATGACATCAATACATGAAGGGAATTTAGTGGAAGAGTATTATAAATCCTCTAAGGATCACGATGTTATCTTTATAGGCGATTGTGAAGTTTTTTCCAATGTTTCACCCATTACTCTTTGGGAGAAATATGGTATTACAAGTTATATAAGAGGCAGTGCTCAACAACTGGTGTGGCAGTCATATTATCTTTTTGAAGAAACGTTAAAGTATGAAAAACCAGATGTCGTAGTCTTTAACGTTTTGGCTATGAAATACGGTGAGCCTCAAAATGAAGCGTATAATCGTCTTACCTTAGACGGCATGAAGATGTCAATGTCAAAAATAGGTGCGATTAAGGCATCTATGACAGAAGACGAAAACATGATAACCTATTTTTTCCCTATTCTTAGATACCATTCAAGATGGAGCGAACTCACATGGGAAGATTTTCGTTATTTATTTAAAAAAGATAAGGTGTCTCATAACGGCTATCTAATGAGAGTGGATACAAAACCGGTCAAAGTAGTGCCTGAAGGAAGAAAACTTCCGAGTTATGAGTTTGGAGAAAAAGCTTGGCATTATCTCGAAAAAATGACCCAATTAGCAAAAGATAACAACATTGAATTAATGCTTATAAAATCACCCAGCATATACCCTTATTGGTATGATGAATGGGATGAACAAATAAAGCAATTTGCAGAGGAAAACGGATTAACTTATATTAACTTTCTTCCTTTAGCTGAAGAAATGGGTATTGATTATAGTAAAGATACCTATGATGGCGGTTTGCATATGAACTTATCCGGTGCGGAGAAATTCACTGCATATTTAGGTGAAATTCTTAAAGAAAAATATGCATTGGAAGATCGAAGAAATGATGAAAAATTGGCTGCTGAATGGCAGGGAAAAATTGCTTTTTATGAATGGATGAAAGATCATCAACAGATGGAATTGCAAAAATATGGATATTTAAAAAGCTATGGTGC
>JAAZHD010000433.1 GCA_012510895.1 Clostridiales bacterium | reverse complement strand
TCTCCATGCCTGTAAATATACTTGAATATCATTTGGTATAATTTTTTCTATACTGATAAGGTGTTGAACCCACATGTTTTTTGAAAGTTCGGATGAAATGGCTGAGATTATTGAAACCAACGCTTAAACCTATTTCAGTGACATTGTCATTGGTTGAGCACAAAAGCTCCTTGGCCTTGGATATCCGCTGTAAAGTCAGATATGACTTAAAAGTATAACCAGTTATCTTCTTAAACAGGTTGCATAAATAATACATATCGATATGAAAAAGGTCAGACAGCTCTGCAAGGGTTATTTCCTCAGTATAATTGGATTCGATATATTGTTGAATTTCGATGATTGTATTGTATTTATGATCTTCTGTGCCGTCATACTTTGATTGCGGGAAGTTGTCCCTTGATATCCTGTAAAGCAGGATCATAAGCTGATATAGAATAAGTTTTAATGAAGTTTCCCATAGGGGCTTTTGGCTCTTGTACTCATTAAGCATAAATGAGAGGAATGTTTGTACAGGGCTGACATGCTCAAGATCCAGTTGAATCACGTGGTTGTAGTGTTCCGGCCGGTGGCAGAATATGGATGTAAGCAATGTATCATTTACAGCTGAATGTATGAAATCCGGTTTCATCATTATCACATAACGTTTGTACGGATATTCCAGAACCTTATATTCATGATCTTCCACATTATTAATAAACAAAAGGGAGTTTTTGCCGGCAGTATAATCTTTGCTTCCAATGCTGAAATTTACTGTTCCCTCCACAATAAAGATAACTTCATAAGCATTATGATGATGACTCAGCATTTCAATAGGATGATAGTGTTCTCTGTATGCTACGTCAATATGTCCTGTTATCGGTTCATATTTAAAAATAGCCATAGTGAAACTCCTTAAAAAGTTATTTATGCATATTATTGTATATCAAAAATCAATAAGAGGCAAATTCATAGAGCAAATTTTTCATTAGTTTGTGACGTGATTTTGGCAATGAATAGCTTTTAATCAAAGCAAACCATCCAAATATGCTGTGTCTGATTTTTATTTGCTGTTTTCACAGCAACCCAAAAAGTGCATATTTTATGCCAACAAAAGTCTAGACATTGCATCACCGCAAACCTATAATATAATTATGTAAGACATACTTGGTTCGTCAAAAGCAATGGAAGTATGCATATCAGATTTCAAAAGGCAGAAGAATCCTGATCAGATCTTATAAGGAGGATAGACAAAAATGAAAAAATATGCAATTGTAGGGGCCGGCGGAAGAGGCATTTACATGTATGCTATACCAATGGTAAGAGACTATTCCGATGTAGCAAAACTGGTCGGCGTATATGATGCTAATGTCAAACGCAGCCAGTTGCTTGTAAAAGAAGCAGGCAGCGATGCAAAAGTTTATGAGGATTTTGATGAATTGCTAAAAGATGCGAAGCCGGATACTGTCATAGTAACAACTGTAGACCGATATCATCATGAGTATATCGTAAGGGCAATGGATGCCGGCTGCGATGTAATTGTGGAAAAACCGCTTACTATCGATATTCCCCAGTGCAAAGAAATATTTGAAGCAGAAAAGAGAAATAATAAGAAAGTCATCGTCACCTTTAATGTGCGTTTTGCACCATTTTCCACCAGGTTGAGGGAAATTGTCCGCCAGGGTACCATTGGTGATGTATACAGTGTACACTTTGAATGGCTGCTGGACACATCCCATGGAGCAGATTATTTCAGAAGGTGGCACAGAAGGAAAGAGAACTCAGGAGGTCTTCTGGTGCATAAGTCCACCCACCACTTTGACCTGATTAACTGGATTATAGGAGAGAAACCGGTTACAGTCAATGCCTTTGGCACCCGACGGTTTTACGGCCCGACCCGTGAGGAGAGAGGCGTAAGATGCCGAACCTGTGATTACAAGGAAACATGCGAATTTTACCTGGACATCAGCAAGGACGAGAGAGTTAAAAAATTGTATCTCGACTGTGAAGATGTAGACGGATACTATCGTGACAGGTGTGTTTTCAGCGAAGATATAGATATTGAGGATACTGTCAGCGTCAGCGTTAAATATTCAGGAGGAACCGTAATGAGCTATTCCCTGACAGCCCATTCTCCATATGAAGGTTACAGGCTGGTGATTAACGGCAGCAAGGGAAGAATTGAGGTTGACAATATTCATGGTTCCGTAGGTCCATATAAGGGCGAGAGAATACAAAAGATAAAAGTATTTAACAGAAAAGAAGAAGAAATAACAATCAAGGCTCCCATAGTCACAAAGGGACATGGAGGAGGAGACGAAGGACTCTTGAAAATGCTCTTTTGCGGCATAAAAGAAGAGCATAAGGAATTTGTAGCAGGCTCAGAAGAAGGAGCAAACTCCATCTTAATCGGAATAGCTGCCAACCGGTCCATTAAGGAAGGGCGTTCCATTCAGATTCAAGAGCTGCTGGATGAAATGAAATAATTAAGGATTGTGTATGAAAGGATGGTAAGATAATGGAAATTAAAATATTAAAAGATGATAAGGAATTAGGCAAGGCGGCTGCTGATTTATGCGCCGAAATACTTAATGAAGCCATTGAAAAAAACGGCAAGGCAAGGCTTATACTCTCTACAGGAGCATCTCAGCTGAGCACTCTCAACGAGTTAATCGAGAAAGACGTTGATTGGCAGAAGGTAGAAATGTTCCACCTGGATGAGTATATCGATCTTCCGGAATCCCATCCTGCCAGCTTCAGAAAATACCTCAAGGAGAGGTTTGTAAGCAAAATTCCTTTGGGCAAGGCACACTTTGTTGTTACAGAAGGGGATTTACAGGAAAACATCCGCAAACTTTCAGAAGAAGTCACTCGTGAGCCGATAGATCTGGCCTTGATTGGTATAGGGGAAAATGCTCACATAGCCTTTAATGATCCGCCGGCTGATTTTGACACTGAAGAACCCTATATTGTTGTTGAACTGGATGAAAAGTGCAAGAATCAGCAGGTAAGAGAAGGGTGGTTCCCAACAATTGATGATGTGCCGAAGAAGGCAGTTACTATGTCAGCCAAACAGATAATGAAGAGCAAGGTAATTGTATCCTGTGTACCTTATAAGGTAAAAGCCCAGGCTGTTTATGATACCTTAAACAATGACGTTACCAATATGATTCCGGCAACTATCCTTAAAACACATGATAACTACACCTTGTTCCTGGACGAGGAATCAGCATCCTTGCTGGATAAAGACAACCTATAATTAATGCATTTTTAGCATACAATCTGCCCTGCTCTGTACGAAAAAACAGAGCAGGGCAGAACTTATTAATAATACCTGTTTAATTTATTCCACAGAATCCGAGCCGAATAAATGCTGTTGTCGCTTCCGTACTTTTCGCAGCCTATGAGCTGCATCCATTCACTGACGGTAATCCAAGTTTCCTCAGGCGTTACATTGGTCACCTGAAAATTTCCCAGTCTTGCTCCCCGCTCAGGAACCAGGATTCTTTCAGTTTCCCTTATGATAAACATCCGCTCCGGATCTACCTCAGCAATAAACAGAGGAGCTCTGTGCCTGAACACATGACCGTTATTATCAGCAATCCGGGTGTATACCAGGAACAAGCCGTCACTGTGGGTAACCCAATGCTGCTGGGTATTATAAGTCGGCAGGATGCTGCCGTCATCCCATCTCCACAGGCGCGGTTCTTCAAAATTCATTCCGTCTTTGCTCCTGCTTACATATGCATATTCATTTGCCCGCAATGTTACGTAATAAGTACTCCTGAATCTTGTTAAGGAAGGTTCCAGATATCCTCTTCCTGTATTCAGTATATGCTCCGAGCCGTGTTCGATATATTTCAAGGTATTGCCGTCAAAGGAGCAGCGCATTACCGTGAATCGTCTTTTTGCATCATCGGCTGTACTTTCTGAAAAATATATAGGTATTAATATATCACCGTTTTCCAGATCCACTCTTTGTGCGCAGCCTGCTCCCGAACTGACGAATTTATTCTTGTCCGGCATTTCCACAACATCCCACGGAGACCAGGTTTTCGTCTCCGCATCATATACAGAATAGGCTGTTTCCCTTGTCCTGCCGGGCTTAAGCCTGCCGTTCTTATATCGAACCGTATGCCCTATGCCCAGTAATTTTCGGCTGGCAGCATGCCAGGAGGGAGTAAAGTCACAGACACCGACCAGTGTGTCGTCCTCTTCATGCCGCATTTCAAAAGATTCATGATAAATTGGACCGTGCCATGTTTTTCCCAAATCAGATGTATGCATTTCATGGAGAGGCCCGAAAACATCTGACTCACTTAAAAGCAGCTTTTGCATGGTCATAACCACCGTCGGCGGGTTGCCGGGGATTATCCCTGCCTTCGGGTGAACCCAGCAATGTGTCGGGGTAAAACCTGATCGGACAGTATCAAGCTTAATCTCATAATCCAGATTATTATCAGACAAATTCAATTTTAATCCCCCTTCTTCAGTATTACATTTATTCTACTATTTTTCTGACTGTTTATGAAGTCACCGGTCTTGTTATTATTGTATAATGACGGTGTATAAAGTATAATTATTTTATAAGATTTATACTTTTTAGTATAAATAATGAGAGGATGTGGCCGATGTGAAGGATAAGCAGT